>JBDSBK010000271.1:0-5585 GCA_039921645.1 Dokdonella sp. | reverse complement strand
TCGTCAGCATGGGCGGGACCGTCGTGCTGGTCACCGCGGTTGCCGCGGCGAAAGCGCGCGAGGGGCAGGATTTCTTCCCGCTCACCGTCGACTACCAGGAAAAGTTCTATTCGGCCGGTCGCATCCCCGGTGGCTTCTTCAAGCGCGAAGGACGCCAGACCGAAAAGGAAACGCTGACGTCGCGCCTGATCGATCGCCCGGTGCGCCCGCTGTTCCCGGAAGAATTCAAGAACGAAGTGCAGGTCATCGCGACGGTCGTCTCGATGAACCCGGACATCGACGGTGACATCCCGGCCCTGCTCGGCGCATCCGCTGCGTTGACGCTCGCCGGCATTCCGTTCAAGGGACCGATCGGCGCAGCGCGCGTCGGTTACGCGAACGGCCAGTACCAGCTCAATCCGACCAAGGCAGAACTTGCGACCTCGTCGCTCGATCTCGTCGTCGCCGGTACCGCGAATGCGGTGTTGATGGTCGAATCGGAAGCGAAGCTGCTCAGCGAAGACGTGATGCTCGGGGCCGTCGTCTTCGGCCACCTGCAGATGCAGGCCGCAATCAAGGCGATCAACGAATTCGTCGCCGAGGCGGGTCGCAAGACGTTCAAGTGGGAAGCGCCCGCGCGCAACGAAGCGCTGTATTCGGCGATCGAAGGCGCGGTCGGTACGCGCTTCGCCGACATGTTCCAGATCCGCGACAAGCTTGCGCGTCGCGACGCGATCTCGGCGATGAAGTCCGAGGTCAAGTCCGCGATTGCGGACAAGATCGCCGCTGGCGGCTGGAGCGATGGCGATATCGGCGCAGCGTTCGGCGATATCGAATACCGCACGCTGCGCGAAGGCGTATTGAAGACGAAAGTGCGCATCGACGGACGTGCGCTGGATACGGTGCGCCCGATCACCGCGCGCGTCGGCGTGCTGCCGCGTACGCATGGCTCGGCGCTGTTCACGCGCGGCGAGACGCAGGCGCTGGTCGTCGTCACGCTCGGCACCACGCGTGACGCGCAGACCATCGATGCGCCGGAAGGCGAATCGAAGGATCCGTTCCTGTTCCATTACAACTTCCCGCCGTTCTCGGTCGGTGAAACCGGTCGCATGATGGGCCCGAAGCGCCGCGAAATCGGCCACGGTCGCCTCGCCAAGCGCGGCGTGCAGGCAGTGAAGCCGACGATCGAAGCGTTCCCGTACGTGCTGCGCGTGGTGTCCGAGATCACCGAGTCGAACGGTTCCTCGTCGATGGCGTCGGTGTGCGGATCGTCGCTGGCGATGATGGACGCGGGCGTGCCGCTGTCGGCACCGGTTGCCGGTATCGCGATGGGCCTGGTCAAGGAAGGCAGCGACTTCGTCGTGCTCTCCGACATCCTTGGCGACGAAGATCACCTCGGCGACATGGACTTCAAGGTGGCTGGCAGCGAAGGCGGCATCAGCGCGCTGCAGATGGACATCAAGATCGATGGCATCACCGAGGAAATCATGCGCACCGCGCTGGCCCAGGCCAAGCAGGGTCGCCTGCACATCCTCGGCGAGATGGCCAAGTGCCTGACCACCTCGCGCACCGAAATGAGCGAGTACGCGCCGCGCCTGATCACGATGAAGATCCATCCGGACAAGATCCGCGAAGTGATCGGCAAGGGCGGCACCACGATCCGCTCGATCACCGAGGAAACCGGCGCGACGATCGACATCAGCGACGACGGCACCGTGATCATCGCCTCGGTCAACCGCGAAGCGGGCGACGCAGCGAAGAAGCGCATCGAACAGATCACGTCCGACGTCGAGCCAGGCCGCATCTACGAAGGCAAGGTCGCCAAGCTGATGGACTTCGGTGCATTCGTCACGATCATGCCGGGCAAGGACGGCCTCGTGCACGTGTCGCAGATCTCCAGCGAGCGCGTCGAGAAGGTGTCCGACAAGCTCAAGGAAGGCGACATCGTCAAGGTCAAGGTACTCGAAGTCGACAAGCAGGGCCGCATTCGCCTGTCGATGAAGGCCGTTGAGGAGGACGCCGCCGCAACCTGATCGCACGCGATAGTGCGCGTTCGCAAGAACGCGACAAGAAGTGAAAACAGCGGGCTTCGGCCCGCTTTTTCTTGGTTATTTTCCCATCAGCTCTGGCGATCGTTCCTCTTTGGGAGCAACTTCTCCTTGGGAGCAACTGTCTCTGCGGGAACAACTGTCTCTGTGGGAGCGGCTTCAGCCGCGATGCTTTGCAGGTCTCATGATGCGCGGGCACAGCGCTCACCCGGCAAAAGCATCGCGACTGAAGTCGCTCCCACAAAATTCACCCGAGTCTTTTCAGCAATCCCTGCATCCCAGATTCTCTGGGTGCGGCTTCTCTTGCAGCTGCACTTTGTGGGAGCGGCTTCAGCCGCGACGCTCCGCAGGTTTCATGATGTGCAGGGACAGCGCTCATCCGGAAAAAACAGTCGCGACTGAAGTCGCTCCCACAACGATCATCCGAGGCCCTTCAGCAATCCCTGCATCCCAGCTTCTCTGGGTGCGGCTTCCCTTGCAGCGGCTTCTTTGTGGGAGCGGCTTCAGCCGCGATGCCCTGCAGATTTCATGATGCGCGGGCACAGCACTCACCCGGCAAAGGCATCGCGACTGAAGTCGCTCCCACAAAGTGCATCGATCAGGCTGCAAGAATCGGCCTGCTAGAATCGCCATCGAACATCCGCCACGGAAGCGATCCCGCCATGCACTACGACGAAATCCTCGCGCGTCGAGGACAATCCTGCACGCTGGAATATCTGACCGCACAGCCGGGTCTGGAGCCGGCGGACGCCGCCTCGCTGGCCGAAGTCAGCGAACGCGTCGCGAGCGCGGCATTCGAGCAGTTCTCTCTGCTTTTTCGAGTCCCGCAGCCGGGCGCGGCACGTCAGGGAACGTACGCGGTCGCCTTTGCCGACGGCGTGAACTGGGAAATGTTTCTGGTGCCCGTCCGGCGTGAAGGCGCGGACGTCCTGTACGAAGCATGTTTCAATCGCGAAGCCGCCATCGGCGTGGCGTGATCCAATCGATCACGCCACTCTCGCGACTAGCCGTCAGACGCGGTTGAACACGGCCTGGTAGCTGCGATTGTCGCCGCGGATCGGCGACACGAATGCGTCGAATGCGGCGAATTTGCCGGCACTGAGCGAATAGATGCCTTCAGGCAAACGCGCCTTGGTCTGGTTCTCGAAGACGAGCGTGAAGCACTGCTCGAGCGCGGCAAACGGATCGGGATAGCCGCGCACGTTCGCGAGCTGCACGATTTCGACGAGACGTAATGTTGCCGTCGGCGACGCTGCGCGCATGGCCGTGAAGTCGTGCCCGACTTGCGGCAGGAATGCGGAATAACCCAGTCCGGATTTGACGACCGGAGCGATTCCGATCGCTCGCGTTGCAGCGCTCACCTTGCCCAGCGCGAGCGAAGCAGCGGCGGCAAGGCCCAATTGTTGAAGAAAACGGCGACGAAGTTGCGGCATGACGGCCCCCCTGAAGGCACGAAGTACGCGCCAGTTTAACAGGTCGGAAGGGCACCGCTCTGGCGCCAGTCGGGCTCAAACTGCCGTTCACACCGGTTGCGGGTCGTCATGCAGCGTCGATTTTCAACAAGGGAATCGTGTCGCTGGTACTTCGACTCCCCCGGCTTGGCGCGCTACGCTTCGCGCGTGCGTGATCGACGCAGGTGCGCTCGACGACTCGCCGGACCCTCCAGCACGTTCAGGACTTTCATGCCCCGCCAATCCCATTGCTCGGCGTACATCATTGCCTTGCGCGCCGTCGAGGAACACGACTCCGCATTCCTGCGCAACGTCTATGCCAGTACTCGGAGCGAAGAGCTGGCTCCGCTGGGATGGGAACAGGCGCAGGTCGATGCTTTTCTTGGCTCGCAGTTCGAGGCGCAGCGGCAGGACTACTGGAAGAACTACGACACCTCCCGCTTCAGCATCGTGAGCGTCGCTGGCGTCGACGCGGGGCGCCTGTATGTCGAGCGGCGAGCAGACCAGATGAGCATCATCGACATCGCACTGCTGCCACCATTCCGTGGTCGTGGCATCGGAGGCAGGTTGCTTGAACAACTGCTCGCCGAAGCAGATGCAGCGACATTGCCGTTGCGCATCCATGTCGAATTCAACAATCCGGCGCAGCGGCTCTATCTGCGCTGCGGCTTCGTTTTCCACGGTGAACCCATCGGCATCTACCGGATGATGGAGCGCCTGCCGCTGCAAAGCAGCGCGTGAGGAGCCGCCCTCGCGCGCGTGCTCAGCGATCCGTGCCGGGCATTGCTCCAAGCCTCACCATGCGTTTGAGCGTCTCGCCGTTGCGCACGACGGTCAATGTGACCGCACGGCCTGCGCTGCGCTTGAGCCCGCTCTGGAACGCTGCGCGATCGGCGATGGGTTGGCCATCGATTTCAAACACGTAGTCACCGGCAATCAGGTTTGCGCGCGAGGCGGGCGTGCCACTGATCACGGAGCCGATCTCGACGCCGCCATCGCGACCCAGCAGTTGCCGTTCCTTGGCGCTCAAGTCGCGAAATGTGGCGCCGAACGGCAACTTGAAGCGCACGTAGAAATCGGCGATCCATGCGTGCGAGTCGGCGGTACGCTCGGCGTGGAAGAGCACGCGCTCGGCGCCGACGTGCTGCCCTTGGCGCAGCGCTGCTTCGCGTGCCGGCGCCTCGTCCATCGGGTAGTGGCCGGTGCCGATCCGCACGTAGCCTTGTGCGACGAGCTGTGTTTCGCCGCCCGATTCGCCGCTGCTGCCCAGGACAGGCTCGGCGGGCGGCGGGGCCGCGCGCATCTGCGCCACCGTCGCGGCGTCGCGACCGGGCGCGATTTCGTAGCCGGCCTCGTCCTTTGAAGGGATGATCGTATCCGACGATTCCGTCGTGCTGCGCGGCCCACTTGCGCAACCGGCGAGCAAGAGCAGGATCAGGGCTGGGACCAAGAGTGCAAGTCGGCGTGTCATGAGAAATTCCGGAGCGGGCAAGGTCCGATTGTGACCCCGATCCGTGCGATGTGAAAAGTTTTACGGGGAGGCGTTGTGCGTTTGTTAGGATTCGCGCCTGTTCAAGCCGAGGACTGCCGTGTCGATACTGCGCATTTATTTCCGAGTCATAAGTTTGCTCGCCCCGGAGAAATGGCTGGCGATCATGCTCGCGCTCGCGAATCTGTCACTCGCCGGCGTGTACTTCCTCGAGCCTTGGCTGTTCGGCAAGGTCGTCGATGCGCTTGCGTCGCCGAGCAAGCATGAGGCGTGGCGCCTCATCGGCATGTGGACCGCCGTTGGCCTTGGCGGTGTCGTCGCGAGCGTCTGGGTTTCGCTATATTCGGACCGGCTCGCGCATCGCCGTCGCCAGGCCGCGATCGCGCAGTTCTTCGAGCACGCCATCGCACTGCCGCTGGCGTTCCATGGCGAACACCACACCGGTCGTCTGCTGCGCATCATGCATGGCGGCAGCAGCAACCTGTTCGGCCTGTGGCTCGGCTTCTTCCGCGAGCACCTCGCGACGCTGCTGTCGATCATCGTGATGGTGCCGCTCGCATTGCGCATCAACTGGAAGCTCGCGGTGCTGATGATCGTGCTGATGATCAGCTTCGCCGT
>JBDSBK010000270.1:0-18575 GCA_039921645.1 Dokdonella sp. | reverse complement strand
AGCAGATGGCGCAGATCGATATCTCGCGTCTCACCGAGGGCGAAGGACTCAACGTGCTCGGTCTGCTGATCAAGGCCAGGTATTTCGCCGACAACAAGGTCTCGTACGAACGTCAGCAATGCCTCGGCGGCTTCGGCATCCTCGACCTGCCGCAGCAGATCGCCGGTTACAAGCCGCGACCGCTCGAAGGCGTGTGGGCAACGTCACCGTTCCTGCACAACGGCTCGGTGCCGAACCTGTACCAGATGCTGCTGCCGCCGGATCAGCGCAGCAAACGCTTCTTCGTCGGTCGCCGCGACTTCGATGCGAAGCATGTCGGATACGTCAGCGAGCCTGCCGATCCCAAGGAAGCCGATGGTTTCTGGCTCGACACGAACAAGGACGGCAACCACAACACCGGGCATGCGTTCATCGCCACGCCGGAGCAACTCGCGGCGTGGCGGACCGATGCGAAGGCGCATCCGTTGCCGTCCGGCGTGATCGGTCCCTTGCTCGGCGATGACGAACGCTGGGCGATCATCGAATATCTCAAGGTGCATCGCGACCTGCCGGCGACGCCCGCGGATTTCGTGCCACCGGATTGCACGCAATGACGCGCATGACGGTGACGCAGCGCTGCGGCGATCCGCAACGGACGGTGCGAGCATGAACGAAACCCGCGAATCCGCAGCTTACGCACCCGACTTCGAGCGCGTGCAAGTGGCCGAGCAGGAATGGCTCGCGCGGCGGCGCAAGGCTGCCGACCTGCCGCCACCGAATGACGATGCCGTCGGCCTCGCGTTTTCGGGCGGGGGCATTCGTTCGGCGGTGTTCAATCTCGGCGTGCTGCAGGCGCTCGAAGGCGCCGACCTGCTGCGCCACGTGGACTATCTTTCGTCGGTGTCGGGCGGCGGCTACATCGCATCCTGCTACAGCTGGCTCAGGGCGCGCGTGGCATCGGCGCAGAGCACGCGCGTGTTCGCAGCGACCCTGGCCAGACGCGGCGGCAGCGTGCTCGACTGGTTGCGCGGTCACGGCAAATACCTGGTCAGCCATCGCGGCTTTTCGATATGGACCCTGCTCGCGTCCATCTTCGCGTCGACGTTCGTCAACGTACTCGTGCTCGGGCCGCCGCTCGTGTTCGCCGTCTACTCGCTGACGCTGGGATGGCTGCCGTTCGAGTGGCCGGCTTGGCTGACGTTGCCCGGTGGACATGTGCCGCAGGGGCATCACGGCTACTGGTTGCTGCTCGTGCTCGGCGTCCTTTGCCTCGTTGCGTTCCCGTTGGTCGCGACGGTATTCGCGTTCGTCGCCGGCATTCCGCAACTGGCCAGCGTCCGTCGCGTCGATGCGCTGCGCGTGTTCATGGGCCGTCTGCTTGCATTCGGCCCCGCGCTGATCGCGGTCGGTCTCATCCCGATCGCGGCGACGCTCGGCGAAATGCTCGAACACCTGTTCGCGATGCGTCACGCACACTCGATCGGTCTGCACGCGTCGTATCTGATGCCCTTGCTGACCGGCATCGCATCGATACTCATGGACCGACGCAAGAGCGGCAACAGCAGCGGACGCCTGACGACGATCGGGTTGAGCCTGCTCGTGTATGGACTGCTGATCCTGTGCTATCACATCGCCACGCATGTGCGAGGAATGGAGTCACCGGTATTCGTCGGTCTCGTGCTGCTGTCGGTACTGCTGGCGTTCGTCTGCGACATCAACCGCATCTCGATCCATGCCTACTACCGCGCGCGTCTCAGCGATACGTTCCTGCCGAACATCGCCGGCGATGGCGCGATCGATCCGGGCAACTTCGACCTGAGCGAGCTCGGCCCCGAGCGGGGTGCGCCGCTGCAGCTGATCAACGCCACACTCAACACCACCAGTTCGAACGACGAACGCCTGCGCAGTCGTGAAGGCGCGAATTTCTTTTTTTCGCCACTGTATGCCGGTTCGTCCGCGACCGGCTGGCGGCGCATCGACAGTTACGACAGCGGCGACATGGCGCTGTCGAACGCGTTCACGACCTCGGGCGCCGCGATCGATCCGGACATGTTCGCCACGCGCGCGCGTTCGGTCTCGTTCCTGATGGCCTTGTTCAACGTGCGACTCGGCTACTGGGCGCGCAATCCGAAATATGCGGACCGCCGCGTGGGTCCGTGGCCGTGGTGGTGGATCTTCATCACGCGCGAAATGCTCGGCATCGGCCTCGATGCGAAACGAACCCACGTGCATCTGTCCGACGGTGGCGGCTTCGAGAACCTCGGCATCTACGAGCTGATCCGGCGCCGCGTGCGTTATCTCGTCGTCACCGACGCAGGCGCCGATCCGCAGACGACGCTGGCCGACCTTGGCCGCGCGATCGAACGCATACGCGTGGATTTCGGCGCCGAGATCGACCTCGATGCAGATCGTCTGTACCACCAGCGCGAAGAGGCATTGGCGGAGCAACCGTATGTGCTCGGCAGCATCGTCTATGCCGACGGCAGCGCCGGACAGATTCTCTATCTCAAGCCCAGGCTGTGCGCCGGACTGACCGCGGATATCTACGCCTACTGGCGCGCGCACCCCGCGTTTCCGGACGAACCGACCAGCGAACAGTTCTTCGCCGAGCCGCAGTTCGAGGCGTATCGCGCGTTGGGCCAGCAGGTCGTCGGCGCGCTGCTCGGCGCGATCGCGCCGGCGAGCGCCGCCGAATGGTTCGATCGCCTGCAGGCGATCAGTCGGCAGCCCGACTGATCGCGTTCGCAGCGAATTGCACCTGAAAAAAGACGCCTACAGGCTCTTCAGGTATTCGAGCAGATCGCGCTTGTCGCCTTCGGCCAGATCCGTGCCGTAGGCGTGGCCTGTATTGGCATTGCCGGGCAAGCTCGTGTCGAACGCCGTTGACGGATCGCCGGCGACGGTTGCGAGGCCCACGCTCTGCGGATCGAATTCGCGACTGCCCACGTAGAAGTGCTGCACGCGAGCGGCGGGTGGTTTCAGCAATTCGACCAGGCTCGGCACCGAGCCGTTGTGCAGATAAGGCGCAGACGCCCAGATGCCGCTCAGCGGGCGCGCCTTGTAGCCATCCGGGTGACTCGCAAGCGTCGCCTTGAGCACGCTGTGGTAGCCGGCGACGGCATCGCGGATTGCCGCGAGCGGATGGCGCATGGCGGCGCCGACCGCTGCATGCACGACCAGATCGGAGGTGGGCGCGCGTGCGCCGATCGCGTCGCCCAGCACGATGCCCACCTTGCGCCCTTCGAATGCGCCGCTGCTCGAGATCGAATCGAGCACGTTGCGCACCATGCGCGGATCGGTGCCGACCTCGTCGACCGGCGTGATGACCGCTTTCAGCTCGCGCTTCGCGTCGTTGCGATCCGACAGCTGATGGCAGGAGACGCACTGCTGCGCGTAGATCTGGCCGCCATGCGTGACGCGCGCGGCATCGAGCGCACCAAACATTGCACCCGGCCATTGCGGCGCCTGCAACGCGTAGAGGTCATCCTGGAGCTGCGCGAGATGGGCAAAATCGATCGAAGAAGGATAGCCGGCCAGCCCGTCGTGCCCGGAAATATCGAGCAAGCCGTAGACGGCGAGAGCAGTGGTGATGTTCTGCAGCAGCGGGCCGGGACCTGCGTTCGGCGCCGAGCCATTCCACTGCACCAGATCCAGGTGCGGCGCATCCCACAGCACCGGGAAACTCACAGGCGCATCCGGCGCGCGCCGATTGCCGGGCACGTCGAGGAACTGCACCGCGATCGCATTGAAAATCTGCCCGAACGCATCGAGGCGGCCATGACCGTACGGCACGGCGACCTGATTCATGCGATGCCGTGCTGCGAGCTTGTCGGCGAGCGCACCGACGTCGGCCTTGAGACCCTCGCGCTGATCGGCGCCAACGGCGAGCGCCGTGGCGAAGCGCTCGAACTTCGACGCATCGGCGACCGTCGCCTTGAGACTGTCGATGAGCGCGCCTTCGAACGTGTCGAAATCGAGTGCGCCTTGGCCGCCATCGAGGCGGATGCGATGGCCTTGCCAACGCACCTCGCCGGTGTGGCAGGCCGCGCAACCGAGGCCGGTCCAGCCGCGACCTTGCGCGTCGACTTCATGCGTGAAGCCGACCGGGAATGCATCGGGATTGTTCGGCGAGCTCGACTGCAGCAGGAACCCGAGTGCGTCGAGGTGATCGTCGGCCATGAAGCGCTGCGTGGTGGCGCCCCGCTCCAGCGCCTTCAACCACGCGGTGGGAATCAGGCGGGAACCGAAGGAGGTGAACCATGCGCGGTCCTGGACCTGCCGACTCCAACCCTGTTCGAGGTTGATCGCGCCCTCGCCGCCGGCGACGACCGCGCCATTGCCGACGACCTTGTCCGGTTGGCCGCATGCTGCGAGAGCCGCAGCCGTCATCCCCAACGCCAGCAGCTGCCACTTCCGCATCGTGCAACTCCCCTGAATACACAAGCCTGCTATTCTGATTCCGATCCGCAACCCACAACTGGCGGCACGTGGTCCGATCGAGCGCAAGGTACCTGTTCCGGCTGCGAATTGTCCTGGCGCTGTTGGCGTTCGCGCTCTCGGCGTCGTGGAGTGTGGCCGCATCTCCGACGAAAGTCGACGCGACATTCTCCCGCTCCACCGTCGATTCCAGCGTGGAAGTGCTTGAAGATCCGAGCGGCCGCATGGACTTCGATGCCGTGCGCGCATCGAGTGGATTCAAGCCGGCGTCGACAAAACTCGGCACGAATTTCGGATTCACCCGATCGGCCTGGTGGGTGCGGTTCTCGCTCGAAAATCCCGCGGACGACGATCGCCACCTGATGCTGCGCGAGGACTATCCGCTGATCGACCATCTCGATCTGTGGGCGCCCGACAACAAGGATGGCTGGCGCCACACCGCGACCGGTGACCTCACGGTGTTCTCGACGCGCGAATACACGCACCGCGATTTCATCTTCGACATTGGCGTGCCGGCAAAGTCGGAACGCACGTTCTACCTGCGCGCCGCGTCCAGCGGTCCGGTGGACCTGAGCCTTGCCCTGTACCAGTCGCATGCGCTGGTCGCCGCCCTCAGCGGCGAGCAACTCGCGTATGGCGCCTACTACGGCGGTTTTCTCGTACTGGTTTTGTACAACTTGTTCATTTTTATCATCGTTCGCGATCGCGCGATCTTTTACTACGTGCTGTACGCGTCCAGCTACGGCCTCTACTTCGCGGTTCACAACGGACTCGCGTTCGAATTCCTCTGGCCGAACAACCCGACGTGGGGCAACCAGGCCCTGCTCGTGCAACTGGCCCTCGCACTGGTCTTCGGCCTGCAGTTCACGCGCGTGTTCCTCGGCACCGCAGGCTTCTCGCCCAGGCTCGACAAGGCTGCCATCGCATTGCAGGCGCTGGCTGGATTCGGCCTCGTCGCTTCGTTCTTCGCACCGTATTCCTTGCTGATCCTGCCGCTCGCCCTGCTTACCGTCGTGGTCACCGCCTTGATCATCACGATGGGTACCCTTGGCCTTTTCATGGGCTACAGGCCTGCCCGCTATTTCATGGTGGCGTGGGGCATGCTGCTGGTCGGCGTGATGGCGTACATGCTCAAGGTGTTCGGGCTGCTGCCGCACAACATGCTCACGCAAAACGGATTCCAGGTCGGGTCGTTGATGGAGATGGTGCTGCTCTCGCTCGCGCTGGCCAGTCGCCTGCGCGACCTGCGACGGCAGAGCCGCACGGACACGTTGACCAAGGTGCCCAATCGACGCTTCTTCGACGAAGTCGCTGCCGCTGAATTCGATCGCGCCAAGCGCAGCCATGGCGCGCTCGCGCTGCTGGTCGTCGATATTGACCACTTCAAGCAGTTCAACGATCTCTACGGCCATGCACGTGGCGACGAAGTTCTCACGTTGGTGGCGGACCACCTCTGCCGCGGCGTACGCCGCGGTGACAGCGTATGTCGTTACGGCGGCGAGGAATTCGCCGTGATCCTTCCCGACACCGACGGCGCGCAGGCTGCCGAGGTCGCCGAAGCCCTGCGCAGCACGGTGGAAGCCAATGCTTCGAGCGACGCGGGAATCACCGTGAGCGTCGGCGTCGCGAGCACCCGCGACGGCGAGTTCGACAACGTCGACGACATGTTCCGCGCGGCCGACAGCGCGCTCTATCGCGCCAAGGATTCAGGTCGCAATCGTGTGGATCGTTTCAGCGCAACTCCCGGTGAAGCGATGAGCATCGGCCGTCCGCAACAAGCCAGCGGCAAGCTCCGCTAGAGGCCTGCTTGAGCCCTCAGACGTCGCGATCGTCGCGTGTGTATACGACGCCGTCCTCGACCTTGACCGGGAATTTGGCAATCGGCTCGTACGCGGGCGGGCACAGCACCGCACCGGTCGTGATGTCGAAACGCGCGCCGTGGCGCGGGCATTCGACCTCATGGCCTTCGACGAGACCGCCGGTGAGTTCGCCTCCATCATGCGTGCAGACGTCTTCGATCGCGTACAGCGCGCCATCGATGTTGAATACCGCGATCGGCGTATCGCCGTCGTAGACATTGCGATATTCGCCGGGCAGCAGCTCGGCGGTGGCACACACGCGCACCCAGTTGCTCATCTCAGGGAACCTCGAGCGAACATCGCCATCACAAGGGTTTGACCAGCAACTCGAAGCGCAGGTCGTCGCGCTTGGGGATGCCGAAGCGCGCGTCGTCGTACGGGAACGGCTTGAAGACACCGCTGCGCCGATAACCGCGACGCTCGTACCACGCGACCAGTTCGTCGCGGATCGAGATCACCGTCATCTGCATTTCGTTGCACGTCCAGTCGTCGCGCGCAACGCGCTCGGCTTCCGCAAGCATGGCGCGACCGACCCCGCCGCCTTGCAACGTTGGGCGCACGGAAAACATGCCGAAGTAGCCGGCATCGCCAATTTTCTCGACATGCGCGCAAGCCAGCAGTGTGCCGTCCGCAGACTCCGCCAGCAGTACGCGACTGTCCGCCTTCGCCAGCAAGCTGCCGACGCTGACCGGATCGGTGCGTTGGCCGTCGAGCATGTCCGCTTCGGTGGTCCAGCCCTGCTTGCTTGCATCTCCGCGATAGGCCGATTCGACGAGCGCGACGATCGCGTCGACATCGGCCGCTTGCGCGACACGAAATGCAAGGCGCGTGGGTTCGAGGGTAATCGTCATGCAGACTCCGTTTCGGTAGTGGTTTGCCCCGCGCCCGCGAGCGCGGCGCGCAAGGTCGCCCATGGCAGCAGCGCGCATTTTCGCCGACCGGGATAGCGCTGCAACTCGCGCATCGCATTCAGCGCGCCGAGTCCATTGTCTTCGTCGCCGCTCTCGAGCATATGCGCGAAACGATTTTCCAGCGCCGCAATGGCGTCGCGCGACTGGCCCCGAACAAGCTCGCCCAGCATCGACATCGTTGCGGTCGCGATGGCACAGGCTTCGCCGGTGAATCCCAATGCACCGACGCGCCCGTCAGCGACGACGAGCTCGATGCGCAGGCGATCGCCGCACAACGGGTTCGCGCCATCCGACGCATGCGTGCACGCAGGCAGCACTCCGCGATTGCGCGGCTGGCGATAGTGCTCGAGCACGGTTTGCTGATAGAGCGTCGAGTCGGACATGGACCGCGCGTACCCGACGCGTCAACCGAGCAGCTTGCGCACCCTGACGATCGCCGCGATGAAGCGGTCGATCTCGGCGTGCGTGTTGTAGAACGCGAGCGACGCGCGCAGCGTCGCCGGCACGCCGTAGAACTGCATCAGCGGATGCGCGCAATGATGCCCCGAGCGCACCGCGACGCCTTCGTGATCGAGCAGCGTCGCCAAGTCGTGCGCATGGGCTCCGTCGATGAGGAATGAAATCACCGGCACCTTGTGCGAGGCTTCGCCAAATATGCGCAGGCCGGCAATCGCCTTCAGCTCACGCGTTGCATGCTCGAGCAGGTCCTGTTCGTACGCAGCGATGCGCGCGTGACCGAGCGCCTGCACGTAGTCGATCGCTGCGCCGAGACCGACGAAGCCGGCGATGTTCGGCGTACCCGCCTCGAAGCGATGCGGCGGGTCGGCAAACGTGGTGCCTTCGAAACGCACTTCGCGGATCATCTCGCCACCGCCGAAGAACGGCGGCATGTCGCGCAGGAGTTCCTTGCGCGCCCACAGCGCACCGGTGCCGGTCGGGCCGTAGAGCTTGTGACCGGTGACCGTATAGAAATCGCAACCCAGCTCGCGCACGTCGACGCCCAGATGCGGCACCGCCTGCGAACCATCGACCAGCAGCGGGATTCCGCGCTTGCGCGTCTCGCGCGCGAGTTCGGCAATCGGATTGATCGTGCCGAGCACATTCGACACATGCGTGACAGCCGCGAGTTTCACCTTCGGCGTCAGCAATTCGACGAAACGTTCGACGATCAACTCGCCACGCTCGGTGATCGGGGCGACCTTGAGTTTTGCGCCCGCGCGATCGCACACCAGTTGCCACGGCACGATGTTCGCGTGGTGCTCCATCGTCGTGACGACGATTTCGTCGCCTGCCTGCAGACGCGGTTGCACGTAGCTGTAGGCCACCAGGTTGATCGCCTGCGTGGTGCCGCTGGTCAGCACGATCTCGTCACGCGACGTCGCATTCAGCAAACGCGCCAGCTTGTCGCGCGTCGATTCGTACGCGGCCGTCGCTTCTTCACCGAGCTGGTGGACGGCACGCGCGACATTCGCATTCGTATCACGATAGAAATGATCGACTGCCTCGATCACCGACGCCGGCTTCTGCGAGGTGTTCGCGTTGTCGAAGTAGATCAGTGGCTTGTCGTGCACGCTGCGTTCGAGCAGGGGGAAATCGGCGCGGACGCCGTCTACGTCGAATGCTTCAACACCCTCATGCAGGGCATTCATGGCAGGGTCTCCGCTTGCGGCAATCGCGAAGCCAGCAAGGCATCGATGCGCGTGCGCAGCTCGACCGGCGCGATATCCGCAAGCACGGCACCGCAAAATGCACCGACCAGGATGCGTCGCGCCGAATCGAGCGGTATGCCGCGCGAACGCAGGTAGAACAGCGCGCGCTCGTCGAGCTGGCCCACCGTCGCACCATGCGCCGCCTTGACTTCGTCGGCGTAGATTTCGAGCACGGGCTGCGTGTCGATCTCGGCATGCGGCGACAGCAACAGGTTCTTGTTGCTGAGCTGGGCATCGGCGCCGTCCGCACCCTCGGCGACGGTGATCGCGCCATGGAATACGCCACGTGCGCGCTGGTCGGCGACACCGCGCCAGACGATGTCGCATGCCGTATCGCGCGCGTTGTGCGTGACGACCATGTGCGTATCCGCATGCTGGCGCCCGCGCAGCGCGAACACGCCACGCGATGCGAACCGCGCGCCGCGACCGGCAAGGTCGACGACGAGATCATGGCGCATCAATTGCGCACCGGCTTCGATCGTATGCATCGACAGCACCGCATCGCTTTCGAGGCGGAATTCACTGCGCCGGATCAATGTGATCGTGTCGGCCGCATCCTGCACCTGCAGCAAATCCAGTCGCGAGCCGGCGGCCAGCGTGTAGCGCGCCACCAGATTGCCGAGATGCGCATTCGTGCTCGCGCCGACGTGATGCTCGATCACGCGCAGGGACGCGCGCTGACCCAGCTCGATCAAGGCGCGCAGCTGCCATGCAACATCATCCTCGGCGGCGCTGCCAACGAAGACGAGATGCACAGGTGCTTCGATGATTGCGCCTGCGGCGACGCGCAGCAAAGGACCGTCTTGCGCCAACACGTTGTTGAGGCGAACGAACCCATCGGCCATCGAGATCGACTCGCGCTCACGCAACGCGACCGCAAGATCTTCCGGCCGACCACCGAGCCGTCCGATCTCCAGTCCTTCGCACGCTTGCGCGCTGGACAGGTCGGCGCGGTATACGCCATTGACGAATAGCAGGCGCGCAGCGGAATCGCCGGGCAACCTGACCGCGTCGAAATCGATCGTGCGCAGAGCGGCGCCGCAGTCGCCATCGACATAACGACGTTGTTCGAGCGCACGCAGGCTGGTGTATTTCCAGGCCTCGTCGCGCGCACCGGGCAGGCCATCGCGCAGCAACGCGCTCGCCGCTTCACGGCGCGCCGCAGTCACACCCGTGGCCGCTTCACCGATCAGCGATTCGAGCAACGCACTCGCCATGTCAGGCGACTCCAGCACGGCTGTGATCCAGCACTTTACGGTCTGCGACCCAGGCGTAGCCGTGCTCTTCGAGCTTGAGTGCGAGATTCTTGTCGCCGCTTTCGACGATGCGGCCATCCGCGAGCACGTGCACGAAGTCCGGCACGATGTAGTCGAGCAGCCGCTGATAGTGGGTGACGACGAGAAATGCGCGCGCCGGATCGCGCATCGCATTCACGCCATCGGCGACCATCTTCAGTGCATCGATGTCGAGACCGGAGTCGGTCTCGTCGAGGATCGCGAGCTTCGGTTCCAACAGCGCCATCTGGAAGATTTCATTGCGCTTCTTCTCGCCACCGGAGAAGCCTTCATTGACCGCGCGATGCAGCAGTTCGTCCTTCAGATGCAGCACGGCGAGTTTCTCGCGCACCCGTTTCAGGAACTGCATGGAATCCAGCTCGGCTTCGCCTCGACGCCTGCGCTGCGCGTTCAACGCGGCGCGCAGGAAATACGTGTTGTTCACGCCGGGGATTTCGACCGGGTACTGGAACGCGAGGAAAACGCCCGCGGCGGCACGCTCTTCCGGCTCGAGGTCGAGCAGATTTGCGCCGTTGTACTCGACCGAACCCTGGGTGACTTCATAGCCCTCGCGGCCCGCCAGCACATTGCCGAGCGTCGATTTGCCGGCACCATTGGGCCCCATGATCGCGTGCATCTCGCCCGCTTTCACGTCGAGAGAAACGCCCTTGAGGATTTCCTTGCCGGCAACGCGGACGTGGAGGTTTTCGATCTTCAGCATGGGTTGGCTCGATGTTTCAGGCGCGCGCCGCATCAGTGCGGCGGCGCAGAACGATATGGGTGAACGGCTGCGGGTGGCCCGCGGGTGTCACATGGATGAATCGACCACTGACGACGTGCTCGAACGCCGGTGCGAACATCGCCTCCAGCATCATCGCTTCGTAACGGCACACCGGCGCGTCGCTGCAACGCTCGGGGCCGTCCAGCGCAAAGGTCGAGAGAATCACATAGCCGTCCGCACGCACGGCGCGTGCAGCCGCCGCAACATAGCGCGTTCGCTCGCCAGGCTCGGTCAGGAAGTGGAACACGGCACGGTCGTGCCACAGCGCGTAACGCGCCTTGGGCAATTCGATTTCGATGACGTCGCCTACGATCCACTGCGCGCTTGCCGCGTTCGCGTCGAGTCGCTGTCGGGCCTGCGCGAGCGCAGCTTCCGACACGTCAAGCACGGACACATCACGGAACCCGCGCAGGAGCAGATCGTCCACCAGGGACGAGCGACCGCCGCCGACATCGACGATCGGCGCATCCAGCCCCAGGCGCAATGTGCCGATCAAACGCAGCGATTCCTCGAGGTGCGGGCGAAACCAGCTCGTCTGCGCTTCACCCTTGTCCCGATAGATCGCATCCCAGTGCGACGCCGTGCTCATCCGACCGCGCCTTCGAGGCTGACTTCGAGCAGCTTCTTCGCCTCCACCGCGAATTCCATCGGCAGTTCCTTGAAGACCTGCTTGCAGAAGCCGTCGACGATCATCGACACCGCGTCTTCCTCGCCGATGCCACGCGCACGACAATAGAAAAGCTGATCGTCCGAAATCTTCGACGTGGTCGCTTCGTGTTCGACGATCGCGCCGGGATTCTTGACCTCGATGTACGGAAACGTGTGTGCGCCGCACTTCTTGCCGATCAGCAGCGAATCGCATTGCGTATGGTTGCGCGCGCCCTCGGCGCCCTTCTCCACCTTCACGAGACCGCGATAGGTGTTCTGGCCGTGGCCGGCGCTGATGCCCTTGGCGACGATCTTCGATTTCGTGTTGCGGCCGATGTGGATCATCTTGGTGCCGGTGTCGGCCTGCTGGCGATGATGGGTCAGCGCAACCGAATTGAACTCGCCGACGGAGTCGTCGCCGCGCAACACGCAGCTCGGGTATTTCCACGTGATCGCCGAGCCCGTCTCGACCTGGGTCCACGAGATCTTGCTGCGCGCGCCGCGGCAGTCGCCGCGCTTGGTCACGAAGTTGTAGATGCCGCCGACGCCGTTCTCGTCGCCGGGATACCAGTTCTGCACGGTGGAATACTTTATCTTCGCGTCATCCAGGGCGACCAGCTCGACCACCGCCGCATGCAGCTGGTTCTCGTCGCGCATCGGCGCGGTGCAGCCCTCCAGATACGAAACGCTGGCGCCTTCCTCGGCAATCAACAGCGTGCGCTCGAACTGGCCGGTATCGCGCGCGTTGATGCGGAAATAGGTACTGAGTTCCATCGGGCAACGCACGCCCTTGGGCACGAACACGAAGCTGCCGTCGGAGAACACCGCGGAATTGAGCGCGGCGAAATAGTTGTCGCCGACGGGCACGACGCTGCCGAGGTATTTGCGGATGAGTTCCGGATGCTCGCGGATCGCGTCGGAGATCGATCCGAAAATCACGCCAACGGCAGCGAGCTCCTTGCGAAACGTGGTGCCGACCGAAACCGAGTCGAATACCGCGTCCACGGCGACGCCGGCGAGGCGCGCGCGTTCGTGCAGCGGAACGCCGAGCTTGTCGTAGGTCTCGAGCAGTTTCGGATCGACGTCGGCAAGCGACTTCGGCCGATTCTTCGGCTGCGAGAAATAGCTGATCGCCTGGAAGTCAATCGGTTCGATCCTGAGCTTGGCCCAGTGCGGCGGCGTCATCGTGAGCCAGTGGCGAAACGCCTTCAGGCGCCACTCGGTCATCCACTCGGGTTCGTTCTTGCGCGCCGAGATCGCGCGCACGGTGTTTTCGTCGAGGCCCGGCGGCAGGCTCTCGCTTTCGATATCGGTGACGAACCCGGCGTCGTAACGACGGTTGAGCGCCGCGGTGACGGCCTCGTTGCCGGCAGCCAGGGGCGCTGTCGCGCGTTCGCGAAGTTCGGTCTCGACTCGAGTACGTTCGGTGGCCATCGGGCTAGGCTGCCTGGAGTTGATTCACGCCGTTGCAACGCGCAACGGAATGGTGGCGCCGCGCTTCGTCGCCGGCTTCACCATGTCGGCGAGCGTCACGCCCTGAAGCGCGCCTGCGATCGCCTGGTTGATGCGCTGCCAGTTCACGCGCACGCCGCAGTGCGGTTCGTGCCCGCACGAGCCTGCGTGCGCACTGCATTCGGTCATTCCGATCGGGCCTTCCATCGCGGTAACGATGTCTGCGATCGTGATGCGTTCGGGCATGCGCGCAAGGCGATATCCGCCATTGATGCCGCGCGTCGACGTGACCAGCTCGGCCTGCGCGAGCTGCTTGAGCAGCTTGCTCACCGTGGGCACTTCAAGATGCGCGCGCTCGGCGAGCGCTTGCGCGCTGAGCACGCCCTCGCCTGCGGCGACCAGACAGGTCATCACCACGGTGGCGTAGTCGGTGAGTTTGCTGACGCGGAGCATGGCAGCCGGGAATCGGTTGAATCAGTACTGAAATAGTACTGTTTAGCCCGGCGGCGGTCAAACGGCAGCCCGTCACTGTTCTCGCTGCGGCACGGCCCACGCACGCTGCTTGCTAGACTGCGGCCCTCGCAGCGCAGGATCCCTTGTGAACGCCAGCCAGGAACGCACGGATGCCCGACGCGCCTTCGCCGAAGCCGCGCTTTCCGACCGCGACCTCACGATCGAGGTGGCGTCGGCGGATGCGAGCTTTCGCAGCTATTGGCGCGTGAGTGGCGCGCACGGCACACGCATCGTCATGGATGCGCCGCCGGGCATGGAGGACATCGAACCCTGGCTCGACATCGGCAAGCGACTGCGTGCAGCGGACCTGCATACGCCGCAGGTATTCGCAGTGGATCGCGCGCAGGGTTTCGTGCTCATGGAAGACCTCGGCGTGCGCATCTATTTGCCCGAATTGAATACCGTCAGCGTGGACGCGTTGTACGCGGACGCGCTGGTCGCGCTCGTTCGCATGCAAACGCGTGTCGACACGACCGGCCTTGCGCCGTTCGATCGTGCTTTCCTGCTGATGGAAATGGAGCTGCTGCCGGAATGGTTGCTCGACCGTCATCTGGCGTTCGCAGCCACCGACGCCGATCGCGGCGTGATTGCCGCCGCTTTTTCTTTCCTTGCGCGGTCGGCGACCGAGCAACCGCAGACCTTCATGCACCGCGACTATCACAGTCGCAATCTGCTGATCGTCGATACGGACGTTCGCGGCGTCGAAGTGCCGACATTGCGCAATCCGGGCATCATTGATTTCCAGGGCGCCTTCGTCGGGCCGATTGCCTACGACCTCGCCTCCCTGCTGCGCGACTGCTACGTCGAATGGGAAGAGGCGCGCGTCGAGGGCTGGATGGAAGGGCAGCGTCGCCGGTTGCTGGATGCCGGCCTGATTCCGGCGGATGCCGATACGGCGCAGTTCCGCCGCTGGTTCGACCTGATCGGATTGCAGCGCCACATCAAGGTGCTCGGCATCTTCTGTCGGCTCTGGTATCGCGACGGCAAGGAGCAGTATCTATCCGACCTGCCGCTGGTCTGGCGTTACGTGACCTCGGTCGCTCGCCGGTATCCGGAGCTCGCGGCGTTTGTCGACGTGCTCGAACGCGCACGCGGCAGCCGCGACATCACGCTCGCACGCGAGGCGATTGCATGACGATTCGCCACGCCCTGATCTTTGCCGCCGGGCGCGGCGAACGCATGCGACCACTCACCGATGCGACGCCGAAACCCCTGCTGCGTGTGGGCAGCCGGATGTTGATCGAGCATCATCTCGAAAAGCTCGCCGCGGCCGGCATATGCGACGTGGTCATCAACACGTCGCATCTGGCCGATCAGTTTCCGCTCGCCCTTGGCGACGGTTCGCGCTGGCACCTGCGCATCCATTACAGCTACGAAGGCCCGACGCCGCTCGAAACCGGTGGTGGCATGAAGCACGCGCTGACCGTGATCGGTGCATCGCCGTTCATTGCGGTAAGCGCCGATATCGTCAGCGACTACGACTACGCGCGTCTGCCCGGCGAACCAGCGGGTCTCGCGCACCTGGTCATGGTGCCCAATCCGGATTTCCATCCGCGCGGCGATTTCCGTCTCTATGGTACGTGCCTCAGCGAGGAGGGCGTGGGCGAGCGCCTCACCTTCGGCAATATCGGCGTGTATCGTCCGGAATTCGTCGCCAACGAAGCCGCATCGCGTTTCAGGCTGCTGCCGCAGTTCCAGAGCGCGATGCGCGAGGGACGTTTGAGTGGAGAGCGCTACGACGGCTACTGGCGCAACGTCGGTACACCGGCGCAGTTGGCGGAACTGGAGCAGGCGCGATTCATTCGACCCGCGACGTAGGAGCGGCTTTAGCCACAATGCTTCGTACCCCATCCCCACCCAACCCTCCCCTTGAAGGGGAGGGCTAAGCCCGCGCGCCACTCAATCCATATCGCTCAGCAGCGTGCGCAGGAACGGCACCGTCACACGCCGTTGCGCCGCCAGCGATGCACGATCGATGCGATCGAGCGCATCGAGCAACGAGCCGATGTCGCGTTTGGCGCGCGCGAACAACCAGTCGAGCACGCCGTCGTCGAGTTCGATGCCGCGTGCCAGGGCGCGATACCGGAACAGCGCGCGCCGTGCTTCTTCGTCGAGCGGTTTCAGAGAAACCTGCGTGCATGCGGACAAACGCGAAACCAGGTCCGGCAGGCCGATGCCGAGCTGGGTCGGCGGCGCGCCTGCGGCAAACAGCAAGGTCGCACCTTCCGCGCGGCAGCGGTTGTAGAGATCGAACAGCGCATGTTCGGCGTCGCGTTCGCCGGCAATCGCATCAAGGTCGTCGATTGCAAGCAGGTCGCTGCCGCCGAAGCCGCGGATCGCGTCGGCGCGCGGCGCGTGCAATGCGGCCATCGGCAGATATTGCGCACGGCGCCCTGCATCGCTCGCAGCCGAGCAGGTTGCGATCAACAGATGCGTGCGGCCGCTGCCCGCGGCCGCGGAGAGATACACCCACGAGCAACGCGCATCGACCGCCGCTTCGCGCAAAAGGTCGATCGCGACGCCGTTCTGGCCAGGCACGAAACTGTCGAAACGCTGGTGCGCCGGCCAGCGCAACGCAAGCGGCAACTGTCCGGTCATGGCGTCCCGGTGATGATCGGATGCTCCGCGGCGGATCGCATCGCCTCGCGCGCGACCTCGCTCTCGGAGAGCCCGTCCGCGCCCTGTTCGCCGACGACCACGATCACCGGCTCCTCGTGCGCGTTGTACAGTGCGCTTTCGGTGTAGCGCTCGTGCACGTAGCGCAACACGACGACGACGACCGAAGCAACCGGCAATGCCAGCAGCACGCCGAGGAAACCGAACAATTCGCCGCCGGCAAGCACCGCGAAGATCACCGCCACCGGGTGCAGGCCGATTTTTTCGCCGACCAGGCGCGGTACCAGCACATAGCCTTCGAGGGTCTGGCCGATCGCGAACACGCCGAGCACGAGCAGCACGTGGGCCCAGTCCTGGTACTGCACGAGTGCGGCGATCACGCCGATCACGACGCCGGTGATCGCACCGAGATACGGCACGAAACTGATCAGCCCTGCGATCATGCCGATGAGCGGACCGATGCTCACACCGACCGACCACAAGCCGATGCCATAGAACGCGCCGAGCACCACCATCACGCTGAGCTGGCCGCGCAGGAATGCGCCGAGCACGTCGTCGGATTCGCGTGCGAGCCGCATGACCACCGGTTCGACCGAGCGCGGAATCAGCGCATGGATACGCGCCACCAGCACATCCCAGTCGCGCAGCAGGTAGAACGCGACGACCGGGATCATGACCAGGTTCAGCACCCAGCCAACCACTGCCAGGCCTGACTTCGAAACCCGCGCGAGTACGGTTGCGGCGATACCGCCTGCCTCCTTCCAGTTCTCCCGCAGCGCATCGAGGATCTTCTGTGTGTCGAGGATCTCCGGCGAAATGCCGAAGCGTGCTTCGAGCCAAGGCGTCGCGCGCGTCTGGAACCAGTCGAGCCAAATCGGCAACTGGGTCAGGAACGAACCGATCTGCCTCTCGATGAATGGCACGAGGATCAGCAGGATGATCGTGACGACAAGGGTTACGACCAGGAAAACGAGACTCACGGCAAGTCCGCGCCCCATCCAGCGCTCGAGCCGATCGACGATCGGATCGGCGAGATAGGCGAACAACGCGGCCGCAACAAACGGCATCAGCACGGGCGACAACAGGTACACGATCGCACCGACTGCGATCAGCAGGATCAGCCATTGCCAGCGCAGATCCAGCCCCGTGACGGTGCCGTTGCGACGGATCTCGCGCTCGTTCATTGCAATTTCTCCTTGCGTGCGGCGATCGCGCGGCGCGCACGCGTGCCCCAGATGGCGATGTAGTGGACTCCGCTCGCGAGCGTGAGAGTGGCGATGATCGCTATCAATGCCGTGCGCAGCGGCGACGGCACCTCGATCCAGTGCGACAGGCGCAGCAGCTCGATCAGCACGAACACGATTTGCGCCACCGTCGTCAGTTTGGACAAGCGGCTCGGTGCGGCATCGAAGCGTCCGATCAGGTTGTGATAGGCGACGGCGCCGGCGACGATCGCCAGATCGCGGCCGACGACGAGCACGGCAAGCCATTCCGGCAACTCGCCCGCCAGCGCGAGCCAGACGAACGCGGCCATCAGCAGCAGCTTGTCGGCGATCGGATCGAGCATGCCGCCGATCCAGGTCTGCCAGCCGAAACGCTTGGCCAAATAGCCGTCCAGCGCATCGCTGAATCCGGCGATTGCCGCGATCAGCAGCGCGCCATCGTAGCGGCCGGCGCCGATCAAACGACACAGAGGCACCACCAGCGCGATGCGCAGCGCCGTGATCAGATTGGGCAGATGCCGCAGCACGGACGTCGTCAGGGAATGAGGACGAGCGTAGCGTCGATGCCGTCGGTGTGCGTCGACGCGTCGACGCCGAGCGTGCGCTCCATCACGACCGCATCGAGGAATCGCGCCAGATCCGTGGCCAGCGAAAGCTTGACCATGATCGCGTCGCCACGCGCCTGCATCGTCTGCGCGCCGCGCACCAGGTTGCTCTTGCCGAGATAGCCGACGACGCGCGCATAGTCGTTGGCGTCGCGAATGCCGCCAATCCAAACGGTCGCCTCACTCGGCGTTTCCGACTGTGCGGCCGCGTCGTCGTGCGGCCCGAGGCCGAAGCGCTGCAGCAGCTTGTCGACCGCCGCACTGTCGAACTGCACGATCAGGATCAGCTTGGCCGCGTCGTCGCCGCCGGTGTTGGGCTTGTACTGGTACTGCAGCAGATAGCGTTCGGCCTGCGCGACCGCCTTGACCACGTCCGGCCGCGCGAGCAGGCCGCTGTCGCCGGTCTGGGCGATCAGGACGTTCGCCAGCGCGGTCTGCAGCGCGCCGACACGTTCATCGTCGGATTGCGAATTGACCGGCGCCTTGCCGGTATAGCTGGACGGCGCCGCGGCCCAGGCAAACGGCGCCAGCAGCGCCAGGATCAGGCCGAACACGCGCAATGGAAACG
>JBDSBK010000269.1:0-10622 GCA_039921645.1 Dokdonella sp. | reverse complement strand
GTCGCGGAATCGGCTTCGAACTTTACAGCTCACTGCTCGAAGCACTGCGCGCAACGCGGACCCATGCCGTGATCGGCGGCATCGCGCTGCCCAATGCGGCAAGTATCGCGCTGCACGAGAAGCTCGGTTTCCGCAAGATCGGTCAGTTCCATGAAGTGGGACGCAAGTTCGAGCGCTGGGTCGACGTCGGCTACTGGCAGTTGCTGCTTTAGCTAGTCACGCCGTAGCGCGACCTTGTTCTGGATCGCTGCTTCGCCGAGCAGTCGCTCGACCACCTGCAATACGGCGGAACGCGTCTCTCCGTTTCTGGTCACAATGTAGTGCGCTTTCGGATTCGCGAATTCAGGCCCGGCGATACGCACGAGTCGTTTCGATTGCAACGCGGCAGCCGCGAGCGGCCAACGCGCGATCGCGATGCCGACGCCCGACTCCGCCGCTGCAAGCACAAGGTCGTAGTCTTCAAACCGCCGCTCGCCGCCGCGCGCGCGATACGCAATGCCGGCATGCTCGCACCACAACCGCCACTGTCGGGTGTCGGTGTCGTGCAGCAGGGTCTGCGTCAGCACGTCCGTCGGGTCGGCATCACGCAAGGTCCTCGCAATCTTCGGCGTCGCGATTGCGAACAAGCGTTCACCCAGCAATGGACGCGCGACCACGCCTGCCCAGGTACCGCGACCGTAGCGAATGGCGAGATCGGCCTCGCGCGCATCCAGCTTCGCCTGTCGATGCTCCGCTGAAACCTGGATCACGCTGTGTTCGCCCTGGAGCTTCGCGAGGCGCGGCATCAACCACAACCGCGCGAACGAGGGCAGCACGCTCAGCTTCACGCGCGCGGTCTGGCGTGCCGCACGAAGGTCGACCGCGACCTCGGTGAGCTTAGACAGCGCGAGCTCCACGTGCCGCGAGAAATGTTCGCCCGTCGGTGTGAGGCGCACGCCGCGGCCGTGCCGCTCGAACACGGCGACGCCGAGCCACGACTCCACCGCGTGCACGCGCCGACTCACCGCGCCGTGCGTGATACCGAGCTCGACCGCCGCTGCGGAAAACGACCCCACACGCGCGGCGCTGAGCACCGCGGCGAGCG
This sequence comes from Dokdonella sp., assembly GCA_039921645.1. Taxonomy (GTDB): domain Bacteria; phylum Pseudomonadota; class Gammaproteobacteria; order Xanthomonadales; family Rhodanobacteraceae; genus Dokdonella_A. The sequence goes on along the minus strand of JBDSBK010000269.1, from coordinate 9,538 downwards.
CTTCGAGAGGCGGTAGTCCGATCGAGCTGTGCATGGCGCGCACATTTCCCTCTTTATCGACGCTGTATGTCAAGCCATTCGCGCTGGCTAGAGTGAATGCCGATCGGCTATCGAAGGACGTGGTCATGACGACAGAACCGAGCCTGCTGGCGCGATGCGTTCGCGCATTTGACGTGGACGACCTGGCCGCAATCGAGGTTGGCGTGGGCTGTACGCGCATCGACCTTCCCAGCGGCAAGCACGTGCGCATATGGATCGTCGACATGGCGCCGGGTGCACAGTGGCCGCACGTTGATCAGCACGACGCGCAGGGCGAAGAGGTCTTCGTCGTCAGTGGCGAGTTGATCGAGGGCGAACAGCGTTACGGTGCCGGCCACTTTCTCAGCTTCGCACCCCACAGCCGTCACCGACCGAGAACCGAAAGCGGCGTGCGTCTGTTTGGTTTCAATCTGCGCGAATGAATCCGATCGGATTGCGCTGCCTTTGCCACTCACGAACAGGAATCGACATGCACACGATCGGCGACCACGAGATCCATGAAAATCCGCGTCGGGATTTCCTGCGCACGGCGATGTCGATAGCGGCAGGCGCATGGCTGCTGCCGATGAGCGACCGGCTGCTGGCAACATCTGGAGCCCCCGTGCTGCGCGCCCAGCGCCTGGCGTGGGCCGGCGTGCGGCTGCAGCTCGATTCCGGAACGCTGTTCCTCGATCCTTTGGTCAACACGGATGTATGGGGGCCGGCGTTGAAAGACGCGCTGACTCCGCTGACGGATGCGACGGGCGACAGATTCGTCCTGATCACGCATCGCCATCCAGATCACTGCGACCCGCAAGCGATCCAGCAGGCGCTCGGTGACAGCGGAACCCTAGTGTACGCAGCCGGTGCCGGCGTACCCAATGTGCGTGGGGTGAAGATGCGTGCGGCCGGCATGTACGAACCCATGTTGCTCGGCGACTTCACCGCGACGGCGGTTCCTGCCGTCGATGGCTATGGTGACCCGCAGGTGTCGTGGATCGTCTCCGCCGCGGGCAAGCGCATCATTCATTGCGGCGACACCTTGTGGCATGGCGCCTGGTGGCATATCGGCCGCCAGTACGGCCCGTTCGATGCGGCGTTCCTGCCGATCAACGGCGCGCGTTTCAGCTGGCGCAAGCCTTACAGTGAGGTCGCCGCGGTGATGACGGCGGAACAGGCAGTGGCGGCAGCCGTGGTGATTGGCGCAAAGCTCGTGGTCCCGATCCACTACGGTGTCGTGGGCGCCGAAGGCTACACCGAAGATCCGCATGCCGAAGAAGAACTGCACGCGTACGCGCGCAGGCGCCGTGTCGGCGTCGAAATCCTCAAACCGGGTGCCTGGCTGACCTGGCAACCGGAAACCTCATCGACGCCACGACGCTAGCTGCGATACGGCGCCAGCAGATTCGCATGCGCGAACAATGCGTCCGGCACCAGCCAACGGGGTTCGTGTCCCGCCGCAAGCAAAGCCCGCACCTGGCTCGCCGAGATTTCCAGCGGCGTGACCGGAATCGGCAGCACCCGGCCGGCCGGACTTTCATGCAACATTGCCACGCTGGTGCAGCGGCGTGATGCGATCTTGGTGCGAAGTTCGGTCGGCAAAGGACCGTCATGACCCGGACGCGTGAGCACCCCGATGTGCGCGAAGTCGAACAACTCGCGCCAGCGATGCCAACTCGGCAATCCCGCGAACGCGTCGGCGCCGACCAGCAATATCAGCGGGCGTGATTCGCCGACTTGCGAACGCAGTTCGACGAGGGTATCGATCGTGTAGGAAGGACCCTCGCGCTGCAGTTCGCGTGTGTCGAGGACCAGTCGATTCTGCCCGGCGAGCGCGGCGCGCACGCAGGAAGCACGCTGCAACGCGCTGGCGACCGGCTGATCACGATGCGGTGGCACGCTCGCGGGCAGCAGCAGGACCTGCGCATCGAGGAACTCGGCCGCTTCCCACGCCACGCGCAGGTGCGCGTTGTGGATCGGATCGAAGGTGCCACCGAAGATCGCGAGCGGATTCACGCGAGCAGTCCGGCACCACGCCGCGGCGCGGCGATCGCGGCAACCAGGCGTTCCAGCTCACGCCAGGCATCGCCATCGCCGCGCCCCTTGGCGATGCGATCGATGCGTCCGGCCTGGTTGAGGCAGCGTTCCCAATGCGCGCGATCCCCATTCTTCAACGCACGCTTGAACATGCCCTCGCGCGCCGCGGGCCAGATGCGCTCGCTGCGCAAGGCGCTGTCGACATTCGCTGCGGACGCGAGGCGCAACAGCAGGCGCAGTTGCATCAGCATCCAGCCGAGCAGAGGAATGAGCTCCTCGCCCTCGGCACGCAGTCCAGCGACGATATGCAGCGCGCGGCCGGCATCGCCACTGATCGCAGCATCGGTCAGGCGGAATACGTCGTAGCGCGCGTCATCGGCCACGCTGGCTTCCAGGGTCACGATATCGATGGTCAGGCCCGTGTGCAGCAAGGCGAGCTTGTCGATCTCCTGCGCGGCCGCAAGCAGATTGCCTTCGACGCGATCGGCGAGCAGCGCGATCGCGTCCGCGGTCGCCTTGAGTCCGCGACTGGCCATGCGCGCGCCGATCCAGTCGGGCAGTTCCTCACGCTTGAGCGGCCACACGGTGACCGCAGTTCCGACGCGTTCGATCGCCGCCGACCAGGCGCCTTCGTGCTTCTTGCTCCAGTCGTTCGTGCTGACCAGGAGCACCGTGTCGGGCGGTGGAGTCGCACAGAATTCTGCGATTGCGGCACTTCCTTCCTTGCCGGGTTTCCCCGTCGGCAGACGCAGATCGATCAGCTTGCGACTCGCGAACAGCGACATCGATCGACTCGCGTCGCCGAGCTGGTTCCAGTCGAAGCTCGCCTCGACGTCGAGCACCTCGCGCTCGATGAAACCCAGCTCCTTCGCGCGTGCGCGCAACGCATCCGCGGCTTCCATCACGAGCAGGTGCTCGGCGCCGGCAATCAGATAGACCGGTTTCAGCTCGCCCGCGCCGAGCTGCTTGCGGAATGCGGGAAGTGTCGTCGACATCGCGCAATTCTAGAGGGAAGCGACCTTCCCGGCACGCGGTATCGCGACGCGTGCCGGGCACGGCGCAACGTTCAGTGCGCTTCGATCGGCGTCTGCTGGAACGAGGTATTCACCCATTGCCCTTTTCGATTGACGTACACCGACGTGACCCAGGTCGGACTCGGTACGCGCACGTTCCCGCACAGCGTGTCCTGTTGCGCGCGATAGACCAGCATTGCGCTGTCTGCGCTGAGACGCGTGAATGCGAGGTCACCGAGCTGGTAACTCTTCACCGTGCAGACGGGACTGGCGACGCCGGCGACGACCGTCGCCTTGTCCGCGACCCCACGCGTACCGACATCGACGTGATCGTCGGAAAGGACCTGCGCGAAGAACTCGTGATCGTGGCCCTGCCATGCAACCCACGATTGACGTTCAAGCGCCATCAACCGGTCGCCTGTCGCGGCCGCCTCGGATGCCGCGTCACGCGCCTGCACGCTCGAATGATCGATCGCCGCAGGCGCGGTGGCTGCGACGACCGTTGAAAGGGTGAGGCGAATTGCGGACATGGTGATCATCATTCCTCCTGCCGAATAGAAACCTGGATGACGCTGGATTGCAGTCGGGACGAACGATGTGCGAATGGACAACCGGGCTTATCCTGCCATGCATCGCGTGATTCAACCGGATATCCGTTTGAGCTCGCGTTCGATGTCGGCGATTCGCGCATCACCGGGCTTGAGCACGGAGCGGCGCAGCGCCATCGCTTCGCGCAACAACGGCACTGCATCGGCAGCGCGATCCAGCGCGATGTCGACGCGCCCGTGCACGAACAGGCTGTCGGCGATCAACGCATCGCCGGCGGGGTACGCGGCGCGCGCCGAATCGACCGCCGCCTGCGCGGCGGCATCGGCGCGCTGCAGGTTTCCCGACTCCAGTTCCGTTTCCGCTTGCAGGGTCAACGCGCTCGCCGTTTCAAAATGGGCTTCACCGACCGAGCCGCGCAAACTTTTCAGTGCCCGCTCGTGGACCGGCAGCGCCATATCGGCGTGGCCCGTGCGCGCGAGCGCGTGTGCCTGCAGCGCCTGCGCGTAGCCGGCGATGTCGTTCGGCGGTCCGAAGACCTCGTCGGCGATCGCCGACACGCGTTGCAGCAACGGGATCGCTTCTTCATACGCACCCTTGGCGACAAGGACTTCACCGAGCACGAGCTGCGATTCCAGCGACTCCGGATGGCGCATGCCATAGACGCGCAAATCGATTGCCTGCGCCTTGCGGGCGTCGCCTTCCGCAGCGGCGAGATCCCCGCGGTGCATGGCATTCAACGCCAGCGCCCGATGACTGCTGTCGAGCACGTGAGCGTCTTCGCCGAGTGCATGCCGCCTGATATCCATACCCTCGACCAGCGCTGCACGCGCCTCCTCGAAGCGGCCTTCGCGGTCGAGTACGCGGCCGAGACTGGTTTCGCTGCCGCCGTAGTGCGGATGCGTCCGGCCAAGCAATTGCTCGTGCATCGACAGCGCTGCGCGCAATGACGCTTCCGCCTGAGCCAGCCTGCCCGCACTGAGCTGCGCCACACCGAGATCGTTGAGGGCGGTGGAGACGGTGGAATGGACTTGCGGGTGCAACGCCTTGTTGACGATCAGCTGCTGCTCGAGCAAATCGATCGCGGGAGTGAAGCGCCTGCGCTCCGACAGTGAGAACGCGAGAGTACCCATGGCCCCGGAATACTCGGCGCTGTTCTTCGGGTGACGCTTTGCGACGACATCGAAGACCCGGCGCGCCTGCGCTTCCGATTCGTCGAACTGCGCGGCGTAGGCGAGCGTGACCGAATAGTCGCTGCGAACCTTGATGTCGAGTTCGGAATCTTCGCCTGCGCCTGCGCGTGCGAGCTCGAGCGCCGTGTGGAACGTCGCGCTCGCTTCATCGAGACGCCGCAGGATGCGCTGATCGTCGCCGAGATCGATCATGATCTCGGCGCGCTGTGCAGCCGGCAGCTGCGCCGCTTCCGCGAGTTGCACGGCTTGCTCGAACAGCGGCAACGCGCGTTCGTACTGGCCATAGTCCCAGTAGAGATTGCCGATTTCGTCCTTGAGTTCCGCACGGACTGCGGGCTGGTCGGCGAGATCCTTGTCGAGGCGCTCGGCCGCGCGGTCGAGGATCTGCCGCGCGGTCAGCGTTTCGCCTTTGCCTTGCGTGTCGTTGGGATCGTTCGCGTCGAGGATGCCGAGGACGAACGATTTCTCTGCATCGGCACGCTGCGCCTGACGTTGCGCGACCTGCGCCTGGTTCAGGCTGATCGCCGTGGCAGCAACCAGCGCAATGACGACCGCTGCCGCCGCCGCGACACCCGCGCGGTTGCGGCCGACGAACTTGCTCAGGCGGTAGCCCGCATCGTCGCCGCGCGCGAGGACCGGCCGGCCTGCGCAGTGGCGGCGCAGATCTTCGCCGAAGGCCTCGGCGCTTGCGTAGCGACGTTCCGGCTCCTTCGCCATCGCCTTGGCGATGATGCGGTCGAGATCGCCACGCAGGCGTCGCGCCCATTCGCGCTGCACACCGCTGGAGCGGGCCGCGACCGAACTCGCCGATGCCGGCGTGACCGTAACGATCGCGCGCTCGATATCGCCGCGCTGACGACCGAGACGGTACGGGCGATCGCCAGCGAGCAGCTCGAACAGCAGAACGCCGAGCGCGTAGACGTCGGTTGCGGTCGTCACCTGTTCGCCGCGGATCTGTTCCGGCGCGGCGTAGTCCGGCGTCATCCGCTGGATCAGGGTCGCCGTCGCCTCGTCACTGCCATCGGTCGACTCGAGCACCTTGGCGATGCCGAAGTCGAGCAGCTTGACCTTGCCGGTCGCGTCGACGAGCACGTTGGACGGCTTCAGGTCGCGATGCACGATGAGGTTGCGATGCGCATGCTGCACAGCGTCGCAGACCTGCAGCAGCAGATCGATGCGTGCGTCGAGACCACAGTCGTGCTGTTCGCAATAGCGCGTGATCGGCTCGCCTTCGACGTACTCCATGACGAAGTACGGCGCGCCATCGGCACCGACGCCGCCATCGTGCAGCTGCGCGATATTCGGGTGCTGCAAGCCGGCGAGCACGCGACGCTCATGACGGAATCGGCGCACCAACTCGGGTGTCGGGTAGTGCAGACGCTTGATCGCCACCTGCTGCTCGAACTCGCCATCGGCACGAGCGGCGAGCCAGACCTCACCCATGCCGCCCGCACCGATCGGGCGCAGTGCGCGGTACGGGCCGAACATCGTGCCCGCAATGTCGGCGTCGGCGGGATGGGCTTCGCCGTCACCTGCATTCATCAAGGGGCGTTCGAGAAAATCGTCTGTGAAAGCGTCCGCATCGAGCATGCGCTCGACGGCTCCGCGCAGTTCCGCGTCGCTCGCGCATTCGCCTGCGAGCCATGCCGCACGCGTTTGCTCCGGAATATCCAGCGCGCGCTCGAACAGCTCGGACACGCGCTTCCAATGTTCAGCGCGCATCGTCGACTCAACCCGCGGCAAGAACAGCGTCGTAGAGGAAAGCCTTGGCCCGGCGCCAATCGCGGTGAACGGTACGTGTGGTCAGGCTCTGCGCCTCAGCAATCTGGTCGACGCTAAGGCCGGCGAAGAAACGCATTTCGACGAGCTCGGCTAGCCGTTTGTCCAGTGCGCCGAGCTGATCCAGCGCGTGATCGAGCCGTAGCAGGGTGTCCGGCGTCATCGCATCGAGCGCCGCGTTGTCGTCGAGGGTGACCGCTTCGGCGGCGCCTCCTCCGCGTTTGATCGCAAGCCGGCGACGCGCGTGGTCGATCACGATCTGGCGCATCGCCTTCGCCGCGATCACGAAGAAATGGCTGCGGTCGCGCAGTTGAAGTTGTTCGGGGTTGACCAGTTTCAGGTAAGCCTCGTGTACGAGGCCGGTGGTATCGAGCGTCTGGCCGTCTCCGCCGGCGAGCTGCCGGCGCGCGATGCGCTTGAGTTCGCCGTAGACGGCACCGAACAGGCGCTTGAGCGCCGCGCCGTCGCCGGAACCCGCCGCCTCGACCATTTGCGTGACGCTTTCGACCACCGTGCCCCCGGTTCGTCAAGCCAAATCACGCCGTGTACAGCAGGCCGGCGTCGATGTGCGGACAAGACTAGCGCAAACCGTGCGGACGCAGATCGAGCCCGTGTCACTTTCCTCGCGATCGTGCGTGTGTAGGAAGCAGCGCACCCATACCGCAAGGAAATTCAGCATGAAAACCCTGGCAGCCACGCTCTTTCTTGTCTTTCAATGCTCGGCCTGGGGGGCGGAACCGGCAAAGCCGATGGCCGATGCCGGTTTTGAAATACCGTGGTTGCCGACCACGTCCGTTTCGCCCGATGCGTCCCCACTCGTTCCGGACCGCGATCTCACGCTGGATCAGACCTTCAACTACGACGGCATCGAATGGGTCGACACCAGCGGGAAAAGTGACATAGGCCTCGCCGTCGTGGATGCCGGCGGTGGCAGCTACTGGCTGATAGGGTCCACCACGGCGGCTGACGGCGTGCACTTGACCCCGGTCGTCACGCCATTCACATCGGGCGGCTTTGCCGGTACACCGGTTTTTTATCCGGGAAATACGGATCTGAGTTCGCTCAACACGATCGTCGGTGCGGTCGAAGGCGTCAACAATGGCGTGCGACGGATCTACGTCGTGGGCACCTATCACCAGATCGGTTACCCCGACACCGATTTCGGCGTCATCTGCCTGGATCCTGCGCACGCATTCATCGCCTGCGCAGGCTTCGGCATCAGGGGCCTTTCCAGTTTCGCGTTCGATCGTGGTGGCTCGAAGAACGATGTACCCAGCGCGATCGCCTACGACGACCTGAACGCGGCTCTATATGTGACCGGGCAAGTCACGACGGATACCGACTATCGGGTCGGCGTGGTGCGCATGAGCGGAACGAACGGAGCACCCGATACGGACTGGGGCAATGCAACGACGACCGACGGGAGCTTCGTTTCCAGTTTCGAATTCAGGACCGGCGGTTTCGCTTCGCCGTTTGCAATCGTCGCGGGCGCAACATCGCTGTTCCAGCACGACGTGTTCGTCGCGGGTACGGCGCAGGTCAACAGCGACGGCAGCGATACCGACGGATTCGTCATGGCGATCGATGCCGTCAGCGGAACAGGACTCGACCCCGAGTGGAATCTCGGTGCACCGCGCCGAATTTTTTTCGACCTAGGCACGACCACGAAAAAGGATCAAATCACCGCATTGAGCTTGCGCCACAACGGCGCTCTGCTGATTGCCGGCGAAGCGTTCGGCGACAACGGCCTGCAGCAGATGATCTTCGGCGAACTGACGTCGGCAGGCACACCGCACAGCGGCTACTGCGGGGGCCCTGGCGTCTGTCACGGACCGCTCGGTGATCGACCCTACGTGGTTGGCATCGTGGAGCGCCCCGGCGCCGGCGATGTCGTCGTCGAGGCGAGCAACAATCTCGGCGGCGTAGCGGTCGAAGGTGCGTATCAGCTAGGCCCGACCGGCACGAATGTCGTTGCATCGCACACAGAGACATGGGCGTCGACGAGCGGCACCGGAACCGCGTTCGCGCGCAGCCTGACGATCGATGCCAACAACCGTGTGCTCGCCGTCGGCTATCGCGTGTACGACGCGGCCGCAGGCGACTACTCGATGACGATCGTGCGATATGTCGCTGCCGATTCGATTTTCGGCAACGGTTTCGGTGGCAAGTACAAGGATTGAGCCGTCACCCGCTGCGAACCTGTCTGCAACGCGAAGGGGCGCACCGGTTCGCCGCGACGCCGTGCAGACGATCGAAACAGCCGGCGGCGCGAGAGCGTTTTCGCGCGCGCCGGCTTGGTCGACGTTACTCAGCGGGCTGTTTTACCCAGCGCCTCGAGCCGACGCAGGATCGTCTGCACCATGTCGTGTTCGAGTTCCTTCGACAACAGATCGGTTTCGGACGCGACACCGAGCGCCTGGGTCGCGTCGAAGGTGAATTCGCGCGACAGCTCGATCGTCTGCTTCGGCAGGATGGCGGTGCCGGCGTTGTCCTCGACCGAGAATTCGACGTGGTAGCGCAATGCGTACTCGTTCGCGCGTGCGGTGCCGCCGACTGAAAGCACGTCGGTCGACAGGGTGTTCGCGCTGATCTTCATGACCGCGACGCCCGCCTCGGCCTTGTCGACGACCTGCGCGCCCGAGCGCGGCAATGCCTTGGCGAGGTCTTTGGCGAGCGGGCTCGCCGGATCGGCGATCTCGATGTGCACGCGCTGCATCGCAACCGGCAGCTGCGCCTCCTTGCGCAGGTGGAAACCGCAGCCGGCGAGCAGGCTGGCGAAAGCGACACTGGTGATGAACGGGGCGCGAAGCAGGTTCATGTACGGGTTCCGGCAAGGATCGGTGGGCTGGCAGGCAGCAGATCATACGGTGCGCGCCAGCCCTGCTGCGAGCGGATGCGGCCAAGCCAGGCCACGATGGCCGGCCACGGCGCGAGATCGACGTCGGCCTGATC
>JBDSBK010000268.1:0-13019 GCA_039921645.1 Dokdonella sp. | reverse complement strand
ATTTCGGTCAACCACTCCGATCGTCTCGACCCGATGGTCGTGAAGGCGCTCGATGCGGTGCGTGAGGGGGCGATTGGCGACATCCTCAGCGTCGACATCCTGCGCAGCTCGGAATACCCCGACTATGCAGGCGGGCCGCTGCCCGCAGCCGTGCGCCAGGGTTCGTACCCATTCCGCGATCTCGGTGTGCACGGTCTTTACGTCCTCGAAGCATTCCTTGGCTCGCTCGCCGATGTCGACGCCAGCTACCGCGCGACCGGTCGCGACCCGAACCTCAAGTTCGACGAGTGGCACGCGAGCGCAAACGGCGAGCGCGGCCTCGGACGCATGCTGCTGTCGTGGAATGCACGCCCGATGGAGAGTCGTCTCGTCGTGCGCGGCACGCGTGGCATCATTGAAGTCGACCGCTTCCTGCAGATCTGCCGCATTCATCGCTTGCTGCCGGGTCCGAAATTCATCGGCATCGTCGCGACCGCGTTCCTGTCCGGTTTCGCCGACGTGTTCCGCGTGCCGTGGAATGTGGTCCGTTTCGCAACCGGCCTGCTGCGACCATCGCCCGGCATTCAGGCAGGTGCAGCCGGATTCGCGCAGGCGCTGCACACGCAGACGCCACCGCCGGTGCCGCCGGAGGAAGGCTTGCGCGCCGTCGCGCTGATGGAACAGGTGTGCGGTGCAGCCGACGCCGAACGCAGTGCCGAGATCGAAGCGCGCTTCGTGCGTCATCCTGCCGTCGATGTGCTGGTCACCGGCGCTGCCGGTTTTCTTGGTCGCGCCGTCGTCGCCGCGCTGCGAGCGCGCGGCACAAGCGTGCGCGTGCTGGTGCGCAATCCCGCCGCTGCCAAAGCGTTCGGCGACGATGTGCAGGTGCTGGTCGGTGATCTCGGCGATCCGCGCGCCGTGGACCATGCCGTCGACGGCGCGCGCCAGGTGTTCCACGTCGGCGCCGCGATGCGTGGCAGCCCGCGCGCATTCGAGGCCGGTACGGTCTGGGGCACGCGCAATATCATCGACGCCTGCCTCGCGCACGCGACGGAACGTCTGGTCTACGTGAGCTCGCTCAGCGTGTTCGATCACGCAGGCCGCGATCCGGCTGCGACGATGAACGAGCAATCCGCACTCGAGCCCGAAGCGCAGCGCCGCGGTGCGTACACGCAGACCAAGCTCACGGCGGAGAACCTGGTCAATAGCGCGATCCGCGACAAGCGCCTTCCTGCGGTGATCATCCGCCCCGGCCAGATCTTCGGTCCGGGCGCCGAACGCGTGACGCCGAACGGCACGCTGGCGATTGCGGGTCGCTGGATCGCCGTCGGCGAACCCGGTCAGACCTTGCCGCTGATTTATCTCGACGATGTCGTCGATGCGTTGCTGCTCGCTTCGCAGAGCGACAAAGCACTCGGGCAGACGATCAACGTGGTCGATCCGACGTCGATCACGCAGCAGGCCTATCTCGATCGCGTCAAGCAGAAACTCGGCGCGGAGCTGCGCCTGTCGCGCGTGCCGACCGGTTTCTTCATGTTCGTTGCGCGAGGCGTCGAGGTTCTCGGCAAGGTGCTCAAGCGCGACGTGCCGTTGACGCGCTACCGCGTGCGGTCGCTGCGGCCGCTCGCCAATTTCGACATCAGTGCTGCGCGCAACCTGCTCGGCTGGCATCCACGCGTCGGCGTTCCGCTCGGGCTCGATCTCACGTTCGGCCCTGCGCCGGCGGCGCCCGAGCCTGCGTCGACGAACCCGGTTTGACATCTCCGGCATGCGCATCCTCGTCGTCACCTCGCAGTTTCCGATCGCCGGCGAACCGACGCGTGGACGGCCGATCTACCAGACCGTGCGCGAGCTCGCGACGATGGCGGACGTACGCGTCGTCAGTCCGATTGCCGTGTATCCGACGTGGGCGCAGCCGAAGAGCTATCTGTTCAAGCCGCCGGAAGCCGTGGATATCGGCATCGAAACCGACTATGTGAGCTATCCGGCGCTGCCCATCGTTTCGCGCCCGTTCAATGGCTGGCTCTGCGCACGCGCGATCGCACCGACATTCGATCGCTTCAAGCCTGATGTGGTGCTGTCGTACTGGCTCTACCCGGATGCGTACGGCGCGATGCTTGCTGCACGCAAGGCGCAACTGCCGCTGGTGGCCGGCGCGCGTGGCTCGGATATCCGTGTGCGCGACCGCATCAGCAAGTTCCTCACGCGACGCGTGATCGGCGCTGCCGATCGCCTGCTCGTCGTGAGCGAGGATCTGGGCCGACTTGCGGTCAGTGAATACGGCGCAGATCCGGCGCGCGTCGATGCGATCGCGAACGGTTGCGATGCAGCGACATTCCATCTGGCCGATCGCGCCGCGGCACGTGCGCAACTCGGCGTCGGCGAGGAAGCCGAACTCGTCGTGTACGTAGGCCGCCTCGTTGCGGAAAAGGGATTGCGTGAACTGCTTGCGGCGATGCGTGGAATCCTCGCGGCGCGCCCGCATGCCGAACTTGCAATGGTCGGAACCGGTCCGCTGCACGCCGAATTCATGACCGAAGTCGGGCGACTGGGGCTGCGCGTCCATCTGCCCGGCGCGCAACCGCCCGACGCGGTCGCGTGCTGGATGAGCGCCGCGAATGTATTCGCGCTGCCGAGCTATTCGGAAGGCTATCCCAACGTGCTGGTCGAAGCGCTCGCCTGTGGACGACCGATCGTCGCGACGCCCGTCGGCGGCATTCCCGAAATCGTCGATGCGGGTTCGGGGATCCTGATTGCGCCGCGCGATGTCGCCGCGCTTGCGGCGGGTCTCATCGATGCGCTCGATCGCGAATGGGACGAGGTCGCGCTTTCGAGGCGTTTTTCGCGCGACTGGCGCAGTGTCGCCGAGGACACGTTGCGCGCATGCTCCGCGGCAATCGCTGCACACGCGAGGGCCGCATCCGCATGAATTCCGATCTCCGATCAACTCGTCACGCAGACCTTGCCGAGCAACGGCGTGTGGAAACTCTCATCGACGCCTGCGTCGCCATCCCCAGCGGAATGCCCCCATGTTGATGAATCTCAATACGCTGCGCGCGTTTGCTGCGCTCTGCGTCGTCTACTACCACATCACCTCGGAAGCCGGCCTCAATCTCGCCGTGAACATCGGAACGCGCGGGGTCGACGTCTTCTTCGTGATCAGTGGCTTCATCATCACCTACGCAAGCTCGAAGAACGCGGACCAGTTCTTCACGCGCCGGCTGATCCGCATCGTGCCGTTCTACTGGGCGGCGACCGCGATGGTGTTCGCGATCGCGCTCGTGCTGCCGACCCTGTTCCACAACACGCGCGCGGATTTCACCCAGCTGCTGTGTTCGCTGTTTTTCATCCCGCGCGAAACCGAATACGCCGGCATGTTCCCGACCTTGATCCTCGGCTGGTCGCTGAACTACGAGATGTACTTCTACGCGTTGTTCGCACTGTCGCTGCTGATCGACAAGGTGCGCGCACCGATCATCTGTTCTGCCCTGATTGCTGTCGTGCTGATCGCGATCGATGCATCGGGCGCCACCCATCCCTCCGTGACTTTTTATGCGCGGCCACTCGTTCTCGAATTCGTGTTCGGTGTCGTTGCGTTTTATCTGGCGGGTTGGGTAGAGGCGCACAAGCAACGCATGCCGGATCGACGCAGCGGCCTCGCGCTGATCGCGCTCGTGATGCTTCTCGCTTGCGCTGCGCTGGGCATCGGCGAATACGGCCACGGCTTCGGGCTGCCGCGTGAAATCAGCGCCGGCATACCGGCGTTCTTCCTCGTCGTCGGCACGATCCTCGTTGAACTCGTCTACGGGCTGTCGATCCGCAGCCGCATCCTGTTCCTGATCGGCGAATCATCGTACATCCTGTACCTGATCCATCCCTATGTCGTTTACGGCATCCTGCGCACCTTGTTCCGCCACGCATCCGACGCTGGTCCGTTGTTGATCGCCGCATTGATCCTCGCGTTGCTCGCGGCATCGACCCTTGTAGCGGTGGCCATACATCTGCTTTTCGAAAAGCCGGTGATGGAGTGGCTGCGGCGACGACTGCTCCGTCCACGCACGGCACGTATCGCCGAGAAATTGCATCTGCCGGAATCGACATGAACCCGGCTTCAGTGCGCAATTGCGTGGATGACGGTCGCAATCCGGTGGGGAATATTTCGGAAATGATCACCACACGCATACCGACGCTTCTTCGCACCGTCGTACTGCTGCTTCTGGTTTTGGCTCTGTCGGCATTCGATTCGGTCATGACGCGAGCGCACGCGGCGATCGGTCTGGATCTGTCGTACGTCGATCAGCATTCTGCGGCCTATGCGCGCTTTCGGGATTACGTCGACGGCGCGCTCGCGCGTCCGGGCGATCTGCCTTACGAATTCAGCGCCACCGACGCCGTCTACATGGCGCTCCTGACGCACACCGATACCTACTGCACGTTCGCGATCGGCCTTGTGCAGAAGCAGGTCCTTGCGGCCAATGCCGCAATCGCTGCGGGCAAAGCACCGGAGGTCGCATCCGATTCCTATCTCAATGTCGGCCCGATGATCGGCGACCTCGCGCTGACCTACGACGCTTGCGCGGCGCAGATGAAAGACCCGGCACAGCGCGAGGCGTGGTCGGCCTACGCCGAGCAGGCAGTGTCGAACGTATGGAATCATCTTTCAGCGACTTGGGGCGGCCATTTTTTTCCGTGGACCGGCTGGTCGACGAAGGATCCGGGCGACAACTACTACTACAGCTTCGTCAACGCGACGTTGTTCTGGGCGCTCGCGAGCGGCAGCGAAAAATGGATGAGCCTGCTGCGTTCGGACAAGATGCCCGCGCTGCAGGCGTACATGGCGACGCTACCGGGCGGCGGCAGTCTCGAGGGCACCGGCTACGGCGCTTCGCACATGCGCCTTTTCGCGCTCTACCGGATCTGGCGCGACGCGACCAAGGAGGACCTTGCCAACGCCAATCCGCATCTGACGCAGAGCATTTCATACTGGGTCAACGCCACCGTGCCGACACTCGACGCGTTTGCGCCGTTCGGAGACCAGTCGCGCTCCTCGCAGCCGGTGCTGTACGACTACCACCGCAGGCTGATGCTGGAGGCGCGCGAACTGACCGCCAATGAAGACGCACGACAACTGGCGAGCTGGTGGCTGAACTCGATTTCCATCAAGACCATGACGAGCTCGTTCAATGAGCGCTTCGACCTGCTGCCTGCCGGCGTCAATCGAGCGCCGCCGAGCCGACTGACCTATCGAGCGTCCGGCGTCGGGCAGCTCTTTTCACGCACGAGCTGGGACACGGACGCACTCTGGATCGCGATGATCGCGGGCACCTACAACCAGAGTCACGCCCATCAGGAACAAGGCGGATTCACGCTGTACCAGCGCGGCTGGCTGGCGGTGACGGAAAACATCTGGAGCCACAGCGGTATCCAGCAGGGAAGCGAGATGAACAACATTCTCCGCTTCACGAAGAAGGGCAAGTCGATCCCGCAACGAGCGCCAAGCACGTCGTCGCTGACGATCCTGAAAACCGCGCCCGGCGGCGAAGTGCATGCGCGTGCCGATCTCGGTGCGGCTTACGGCGGTACCGGATCCGGCGTGCGCGCATGGCAACGCGATTTCGATTTCGCTGCGAGCGGCCTCAGCGTGCACGATCGCTTCGATGTCGCGGCCGATGTGGATACGGCATTCCAGATCAATGTGCCGGTGCTGCCTGTCGTCAGCGGAAACCATGTAAGTGCGGGCGACCTGCAGATCGATGTACAGCTGCCGGCCGACGCGGTCATCCGCATCGTCGACTGGCACGGCGTGGATGCGGACTTCCTGTCCGGCTATCGCATCGACATCCAGGCGCGCGGCAACGAATTCCTCGTGCGCATGAACGCGGCGGGAAAGAAAGCCGAACCCGCAAAGTGAGCGCTGCGCAGGGCCCGCTGCGCTATCGGCCCGCGCGCGCGCCGAGCCGCGACGAGCGCGGCGGAGGCAGATGGAAATCGCGATAGTCGGCCGGATTGCCGCTCTTTCCCGCTTCTGCAGCCTTGATGATGTTGTACATCTCGCGCGCCGTCACATAGTGCAGAACGTGGTTGCTACCATCGTTGTAGGCGCTCTCCAGATGCGTGTGCATCGCGTCCATCTCGGCGCCGAGCAAGGTGTCGATGTCGCGTTCCTGCGTGCCGTGCGTGTGGATCTTCACGAACACCCATTCAGGGCGTCCTTCCACGTGAATGCCGGTTTTCACCCACGCATCGACGCGTTCCGGCGTCGGTGGACCGGAACGGCGCACGTCGGAATTCTCGATGCGCGGCACGATGCCGAAGCGGCGTGAGCGCCAGTTCAGCGCAAGCGGTCCCTGCACGATCAGCAGGTCGCCGCTGGCCTTGCCGCCGACGCGCACATCGACGCCGCGGTCATGCGACTTCGGTCGCGCCGGATCGTCGGTCGCGTAGTAGATCGCGTTGACCTTGCTGGTCTGCGTTTCGCTCGGCGCGGACGGCAGGGTGAAATCCGCATAACAACCCAGTTCGCGCAGCAGGATCAATTCGTTGTTGATGCCGCACCAGCGACCATCGGCGCGCGAGTTGTCGAGACACCAGTTGCCGTGGATGAATGCGAATCGCAACTCGCCGGTGTCCGGATCGCGCGGCAGCGCACCGTGCCGTTCGTGCAGAAGCGCGCAGAAGCGCGCCATGGTCTCGCGAAAATTGGCTTCGTTGTCGTTGTCATGGTGCAGGTGGATTTCGAGCTCGCCGAATCCGTCCGCGCACAGCGCCGCGATCTTGGTCAGGTGCTCCTCGACGTATTCCTCTTCGGGATAGAAGAAGCAGTGCTGCGGCGGCACGCCATCCGCATCGCGGTGACGCGAAGCGAGTGCGCGGTAGTCGCGGCACCAGCGGTCGACGCGCGCACGCTGCGTTGCCTCATCGGCGCGGCCCCACATCGGTTCGTAGTGATCGACGAAGCAGAACATCACGTGGGTCGCGCCATCGACCGCCGGCCGCGCGGATCGACGCAGGTAGTCGACGATCCAGATCTGCATGTTGCGCGCCCGCAGCAGCACCCAGATAGCGAGCATGCCGAGCACGATCAACGCCAGCGCGGCGAGCAGCAGGACGCTCGTCATTGAAGATCACTCCATGAGCCGACGACGTCGGATCGCCAATGCTACTTCGCCTCGGCCGGCAATGCTTCCATCGCATGACCGGCGGCGCGCCATTCCGGCAGGAGTTCGCGCAATGCGGCCAGCGTGGCGAGATCGTCGTCGTGCATCAGCACGATGTCGCCCGGCCGCGGCGGATGCGCGCGAAATCGCTCGCACAGCAGCGCGGCTCCCTTGCGCTGATAGTCCATGCTGTCGTAGGACCAGTAAGCGATGCCGCGTCGCCTGCGCGCGAAATCGAACAGCAGGGAAAACGGCAATGCGCCGCTCGGCGGTCGGAACCAGTGCCGTTCCGTGCCGTCGAACGAGGCCAGGATCCGGTCCGTGCGATCGATCTCGGCCCGTTGCGCGGCAAGATCGATCTGATTCAGACGCGGATGGCTGTACGAATGGTTGCCGATCGCATGCCCCTCGGCGACGATGCGCTGGACTATCTGCGGATGGCGTTCGGCGTGCTTGCCGAGCAGAAAGAAGGTCGCGCGCACACGCTGCTCTGCGAACAGATCCAGCAGCGCCGGAGTCACCTCGGGATCAGGGCCGTCGTCGAAGGTGAGATATAGCCCGCGACCGCCATAAGGTCGCTCGGTCAGCATGAGACGTCGCGGCAACCAGCGCAGCACGTGCAGTTTTTTCGGGCGGGGACTCAAGGCATTCCAATCCGGGATGAAGAACACTGCACAAGGCGTCGTGCAGCAGACCGTGAAGTGGTCATCCACCTGCACGACGAAAGCGTGCGCGCTCCGATGAGAATCGTTGCAAACGGGATGCGCCTATCATATCAAACCTTTCACCGGCCTTTCGTAAAGCGCTCGATAGCGTGCGTGCATGCGTGCAATCGTCGCCTGCTCTAGCGCCCAATCACGCCCGCGATGGCCCATCGCGATCGCGCGCGCAGGGTCGCCGAGTACGAACTCCAGCGCATCGGCGAATGCACGGGGATCGCTCACGGGCACGATGCGTCCGTTGACGCCGTCGACCGCGATCTCGGCGTTGCCGCCAACGGCCGTTGCAACGATCGGGAGCGCAGTGGCGCAGGCCTCCAGCAGCGCGATCGAATAGCCTTCGGAGACCGACGACATCGCGAACACGTCGAACGCCTGCAACAGGTCGCGTACATCGCTGCGGTCGCCGAGGAAGCGGACGCATTCGGCGATGCCCTCGCTCGCGGCCAGCGTGGTCAAATCCTCGTGCAAGGCGCCATCGCCGACGAGGATCAGCGCCGTGTCGGGGCGACGCTGCTGCAGGAGCGCGAACGCGCGCAGCATGCTCGGCAGGTCCTTGGCCCAGTTCAGGCGTCCCACGAAGCCGACCATGCGCGTTGTCGGCGCCAGACCTTCATGCTCGGCGAGCCGACGGCGCGCCGCATCGGAGGCCGGCGTGAAAGTGGCAACCGGGATGCCATTGGGCACGCTGACCACCTTGTTCGCCGGCAATCCCTCGCGCTCGACGAGATTGCGCCGCGCCGCCTCGCACACCGCTACGACATGGTCGGTCCAGCGCATGCTCAGCCGATACAGCGCGCCGCGCAGTCGCGCCACGGGTGTGCCGCCCATGCCGTGGCGCGTGTTGATCAGGCGATAGCGTGGCAGACCCAGCAATGCCAAGGCCGCGTAGTCGTGGGCGATGAGGTTGTGGGTATGCACGACGGCCTCGCCTGCATCAGCTGCCAGGGCGCGACGCAATCGGCGCAACGCGCCCAGATCGAATCCCGCGCCCTTGTGGCACGCGACGACGTCGATCCCTTTCGCGGTGAGTTCGTGGGCGAGCGTGCCGGACTCGAACAGGCAAACCACGCGCGGCAGATCGCCGCTGGCCTGTTGCGCGTGCGCAAGATCGATGACAACGCGCTCGAGGCCGCCGCGGTTGAGGTTTTCAACGACGTGAGTGATTTTCAAGAAGCCTTTCCCGCTCCGGTCAGTCCGCCCACGCACATCTCCTTCTCCTTCGCAACACGATGCTCAGGTCAATTCGCAGATCGTCACACGGAACTTGCCGCTCGAGCTTGCCGCGATATCGTCGACGACGTGGAAGCGCAATGCGATGCCGTTGCCAACCGCCTTCGCGATGCCATCGCGAACATGCTCGAACACGTGCTCTCCAAACCCCGCATCGGGCACCAGGTACACGTCGAACGTATCGAGCTGCCGCTGTATCACCTGGTAGCGACGGATCGATGGAACGGTCAGGAACACATAGACGATGTACTCGCCCGGCAGCAGGTGCCCGTCCGGCGTATGCAGGGTGTCGAGCTTGCGACCGTCGATACGACGCAACAGCGGCAACCCGCGGCCGCAGGCACAGGGCCCGTTTGCGGCGGTCGCGAGATCGCCATTCGCATAGCGCAGCAGCGGCATGCCGTAGTTGTGCAGATCGGTGACAACGACCTCGCCGACCGCTTCACCCGATGGCGATGTTCTCGGCGAATCGAGTTCAACCAGCAGGTGATCGGCCGTGACGTGCAGACCTTCACGGCGCTCGCACTCCGCCGCGATGAGCATGACTTCGCGGCAGCCATACGTGTTGTACACCGGACAACCGAATGCGCGCTCGATGGTTTCGCGCTGCGAGGGATGCAGCGCTTCAGCAGCGCTCAAGATCGCCTGCGGCCGATGCGCGCGCGTGCCGGTCTTCAGCAGCCACTGCGCCATCTGCACGATCGGCGCCACGTAGCTCACGATGATTTCGGGGCGGAAGCGGTCGATTTCGGCGGCGTATTCCCGCATCCGCGCTTCGCTCATCAGGAACGCGTTCAACATGCGTCGGTTGAACGCGGCGTGGTAGAGACGCTCCTTGATCTGCTGCGACCGTAACGGAGCTCCTATCGACGCTCCCCACAGATACAGCGTGCGCCTTCCCATCCGCGCGCCAGCCCACGCATAGCCGCGCCACATCGCCGCAATGCGACGCTCGTAGCTCTCGCGCGTGTAGCCAAATCGCATCGGTTCGCCGGTCGAGCCGCCCGTGGACTTGTAGCTCAGGCGACCACGATAGGAAGCGGCATGCAGATCGTCGAAATGCTCGCGCACTTCGGTTTTCGTAATTACGGGCAGGCGCGCGTAGTCGGCCGTGCTGCGAATATCTTTTGGCGACAGTCCAAGCGCGCGCCAGCGCTGTTGATAGAAAGGTACTTCCCGCCAGCAGTGTTCGATCAGCGCGCTGAGTTTGCGCCACTGCAACTCGGCGATCCGGGTTGCGTCGAGCCACTGGTTCGCTTCGGCTTCGCGCAGATAGGCCGAGGTCTTGCGTCGGCGCAGCACGCCCTCGTAGAGCGGGAACAGGACCTTCACGAATGCGCTTTCGTACCAGTCGCTCATGGTCTACCTCTGACCGTGCGCATGCATGCATATCCGCTTTCGCCGGGGCGGCGAAGTATTGGTGGTTCACCGTGCGACGGCAAGCCGTCCAGGCTCACACCGGCGCGTCCGGCAATTCGCTCAGGGTGACGCGGAACTTGCCGTTCGCCCCGGTCGGAATTTCATCCACGAAATGGATTCTCAGTTCGATCGCATCACCGAGCACTTTATGGATCTCGGCACGCGCGTAGTCCAGACCCGCGGGATCGAAATCCGGGCCTCGCACCAGCGAAATATCCAGGTGATCCAGTGCGCGCTGCACCACCTGAAAGCGGTTGAGACCGACGACGTCCTTGAACATGTGGGGAAAGAATTCGCCCGGCAGTATCCGACCCGAGCGCGTACGGATCGCATCGAGGCGGCGTCCGTCGACGCGCTCGAGCATCGGCAGCCCGCGGCCGCAAGCGCATGTGCGCGCGGAGCGCGTCGCAAGATCCCCATTGACATAGCGCAGGAGCGGCATGCCGTAGTTGTGCAGATCGGTGATCAGTATCTCTGCGGGCGCGGACGCGCCGGCAATGCCGGCTTCGACCAGCAGGTGATCGGCGTTGATATGCAAGCCGTCACGGCGCTCGCATTCCGATGCGATCAGCATGAACTCGCGACAACCGTAGGTATTGAATGCCGGCGCGCCGAACGCTCGCTGGATCGTGTCGCGCTGATACTCGAACAGCGATTCGGCGGCGCCGAGGATCGCCTGCGGCGCGTGCGTTTGCCGACCGTTTTCCAGCAGCCATTGCGCAAGGCTGACCAGCGGGCCGACATAACCGACGATGATCTCGGGCCGATAGGCGTCGATCGCATCTGCGTAAGCGGACATGTTCGACTCGCTCATGCGGAACGAATCGAGCATGCGTCGGCCGAATGCCGCGTGGAACAGGCGGTCCTTGGTCCGTTGTGCGCGACCCGGATCGCCGACCGCACCGCCCCACAGATACAGCGAACGGCGTCCCATGCGCGCGCCCGCCCACGCGTAGCCGCGCCACATCACGGCGTTGCGTCGTTCGTTGCTCTCGCGCGTGTAGCCGAAGCGCAAGGGTTCGCCGGTCGAACCACCGGTCGACTTGTAGAGCAACTGCTCACGCAACGTCGGCGCGATCAGGTCGGCGAAATTCGCCCGGATGTCGGCCTTCGTCAGCACCGGCAGGCGCGCGTAGTCATCCAGCGAGCGGATATCGGCCGGTGTCAGGCCGAGGTTTTTCCACACGCGCCGGTAGTAGGGAACCTCGCGATAGCAGTGTTCCAGCAGCGTCTTGAGTTTTTGCCATTGCAGCGCTGCGATCTGCTCAGGTGCCAGCCACTGGTTGCGCTCGTACTCGTCGAGATAGGCCAGCGTCTTGCGGCGCCGAAGCACGGTCTCGTACAGCGGGAACAGGGCCCGGCGAAACAGCGCCTCGTAGATTGCCGTCATCGGCGCGCCAGTGCGGCGTTCCCGCATTGCGCGACTTTGCACAGGTACGCAGTGGCGCGCCTCACCGCGGATCCCTCGCCGAGTGCGATGCCGCCCATTGCAGGAACGACGAGATGATGGCCGGTTGACCGCGCAGCAACTTCTGGTGAGCGCGGGCGAAATAGCCGATGTCCGACTCGCTCCAGCAGCCAAGCGCCAAGGTCAACAATGGATAGAGGATACCCATCGCTGCCATGCCGCCGAGCATCGACATCATCGGCGAATGAAGTCCGCGCAATGGACTGGCGAACAGGGCGGCCAGCGCGATCGCGACGGCGATGCGGGCAAGGCGCGACCAGGCCAGCTGCGCCGCGCTGATGCGCAACGCGAGCATGATCGTGACGGCTGCGCCGATGATCGCGACGATGAGGTAGGCGCTTGCGCCTCCAACCAATCCGAATTGCCTGATCAACAGGATGTCGAGCACGATTTTCAGCACGCCGCACCCCACCACACGCGCGAGGACGCTCTGTTGATGATCGGCGCTCATCAGCAGGCTTGTCGCCGCATTGCTGATGACGTTGATCGAGCTGGCAACCAGGCAGATCGCCAGCACGATACCGGCAGCCTGATAGGCGTTGCCGTAGAGCGCCACGATCATCGCGTCGGAAAAAACGAAACCGAAACCGATCAGCGGCCCGGCGAGCAGGGTCAGATAGGTCGTCGACGCGACGAAGCGGCGCGCCGCGACCGCCCTGCCCTCGCTGAATGCCTTGGCCATCATCGGCAGAAGCACTGCACTGAAGACGCCCGGCAGGAGCGCTGCAGCCCCGGTTGCGAGCTGATACGCCACCTTGAAATGACCGGCATTGCCCGGTGTGTCGAGCACGTTGAGGACCAGCACTTCCGTTTCGCTCGCGGTGAAGAATCCCACCGTGCTGATGACGGCGACGAACCGCATATGCCGATGCACGCGCCGCATCAGGTCCGGCTCCAGCACGCCATGTTCAGTGATGTCGGGCATCAGGCCGCGGACCTGCCAGCGCGACACCACGTAAAAGAGAACGCCGGATATCGCAAAAATGCCGAGAAATGCCTCGATCGGCGCACTGAGGAACGACGCAATCAGGATCATTGCGAGAT
>JBDSBK010000267.1:0-5051 GCA_039921645.1 Dokdonella sp. | reverse complement strand
GAATGCCGGCGTCGCAGCAAAGTCGGCGATGCAGCCGGCGTCGAGTGTGTGCGCATCCAGCGTCTGCACGAATGTCTTGACCAGTTTCGGCAGACATCCGCGCGCCATCACCGAATGACCCTGGCCCCTGGCGAACAGCAGGCGTCCGTTCGGCAGGCCCTTGAGGATCTGCTCGGCATAGCGCGGCGGCGTCACTGGATCGAATTCGCCCGACAGGATCAGCACCGGCTTGTCGCTCGCGATCGGCGCATGGAAATCCGCGGGACGCGTGCCGCGTGGCCAGACTTCACACTGCGCGCGCATGATGCTGATCAGCGCATCGCCGAGGATCAGCTTTGCATCTTCGGGGCGATCCTTGATCAGATCAGCGTCCTCGGCGCAGACCACCGACAACTGCATGCCACTTCCGCTGAGATCGGCGAGGCTTTCGGTCAGGAAATCGACCTGGCCGAGCAGCGGTGCGTAGTCGCCCTTGAGCGCCTGATCGATCGCTAGCGGCAGCAGGGCGCTGGTTTCGCTGGAGTAGGCGAACATGCGCACGACGGTCGCAAACGCAAGCGCGCCGAGTGGCTTGGTCTCCTGCGCGTTGCTGCGCGGATGGCGGAACGAGACGGTCGGTGGCTTGGCCTGCAATGCGTCGCGCAGGCGATACATGCTCGCGTACGGATCGCCGAAGGCCTTTGCGCACGCGGGCGTTCGCGTGCACTCGGCGAACTGCGCCTTGAGCGCGGCGTCGAGATCGATCGAGAACTCGCTGCCGAGCACCAGTTCATTCGGCACCGAACTGTCGAGCACGACGCTGCGCACGCCGTCGGCATGCTGGCGCAGGTATTGCTGCGCGACGCGCGTGCCGTAGGAGACCCCAACCAGATCGAACATCGGCGCGCCGAGGGCCTGGCGCACGGCTTCGAGGTCGCGTACGGCAGCGGTCGTCGTGTATTGCGCGGGGTCCGCGTTCTTCGACACCTCTTCGAGACAGGCGCGCGTCTGCGTGCGCACCTTGTCCAGGTCGAGCACGCCTGTCGCCGCCTCATCGAAGTCGGGTGGATCCTCCTTGCATGCGAGCGAATGCGAGCCGCCCGTACCGCGCTGGTCGAGCAGGAGCAAGTTGTGGTGTTCGAGCAATGGAGCAAAGCCCGCCGCTGCGCGCGGCCACACCTCGGTCGCGGCCTGGCCCGGTCCGCCGGCGAGCAACACGACCAGGTCGCGTGCGGCGGCCTGCTCGGCGCCGCGCACGAGGGCCAGCTTCAAGTCGATATGGCGGCCATCGGGACGATCCCAGTTTTCAGGCACCTGAAACGGCGCGCAGAACGCAGCCGTGGTGGCAGCCGAATTGCGCTGCTCGAGTTCGCACGGCAAAAACGCGAGACGACCCAGCGTGAAACCGCGCTCGCCGGCCGTCTGCACGATGGCCGGACCCTGCGATGCGACGTCGACCGGCACGCCGGCGTGCTGCGTCGACCACCATCCCCTGGCGGCGAGCGCGGCAAGTCCCACGACGATCGCGCCGACCCTGAGTGTCTTGCGTTTGTCCATGACGTTCCTATGCCTGCGGATCGAAAATGACTTCGATCGATTTACGAAACAGTTTTGCGATGCGGAACGCGAGCGGCAGGCTCGGATCGTACTTGCCGGTCTCGATCGCATTGACGGTCTGACGCGAGACATCGAGGCGCTCGGCCAGATCGCCCTGCGACCAGCCCTTGGCTTCGCGCAGCGCGCGCACGCCGTTGTTCATCGATAACGCCAATACGCATAGAACTGGGCGAGTGCGTACGCCGCCACCAGCGATGGCGCCGCGAACAATGGATTGACATGCACGAGGCCGGCGTTGCCGAGCAGCCCCCAGGCCGTGAGCAGCGGAATGCCGACGACGAGGGCGATCATGCAGGCCTCGAGCTCGATGCGTTGGCGCAATTCATCGGCCGACCGGATGCGCTGGTATTCCAGATGGACGAAACCGAGCAGCGGCAGCAGCGGCGAAAGCGCGCCGAGCGTGCGCCACAGCGGCGGCCCGGACGCTGGCGCGACCTTCAACGCGAGAAAGATCGTCAGCGTGTAGAGCAACAGGAGTCCGAAAGAGGACCACCAGTACCTGCGCGTGGCGCCCGCACACCAGAGTTCCCTGAACATCGACGACCTCTGTCAAGCAAACTTGACAGACGATAGTCCGGCCGGCCGCAGCATGTCAAGTTTACTTGACACACGACCTGCGCTTCCGCCGACATTCCGTTCAGCCGCGGCAGTTGTCGCAATGGAACATTGAATGCCCGCGTCTCCAAATACGTAGGGATCTTCGAGCGAATGTCGGAAAACGACGCAACGCGGCGTCCCTGAACGAAAAAAGCGCGGCGGCGGGGTTGGCATGTCTATTGCGTACGCTCCAGCGACCTGCGCTTGTCGACGAAGACGGAACACGCTTCGATTTCGCTTGATGCGGGGTACTGATGTCCATCCTTGGACTTACCTGGAGAACCGAAAGTGAAGAATGTGAAACTTGCCAGCGCAATCGCGCTGATGCTCGGCTGCGCTGTTGCAGCCGCTCCGCACAACTCGTCCGCCGCCGATGTCGCCGTCAACGTGACGATTACCAACGGCATCACGATTCTTTATTACGAATCGGCCCTCAATGTCTCCATCGACGCTTCGACCCTCGGCGCCAGCATCGCCGGTTGCGTGGCCGGTGCAGTTGCGCAGACGCTGCATTGCGATCGCGGCGCCTCGGCCGTCACCGCCACCACCCTGGCCGGTGGCCAGCTGGTTGCCGGTTTCGTCCCTGTCACCACCCCGTTCACCGGCGTAACGCCGACCGCGATGCCGCTGGTCCTGCAGAACGTCTGGGCCGTGCGTGCACTCGGTGGTTCGAACGCGACGACGGCCGTCACCGCGGGTATCGGCACCAACACGACGCTGAAGAACGGCGCCACCGCTACGATCCTGCTGAACAACAACATCGGTATCGCGACCGGCACTGCGCCGACGCTTGCCGGCGCCGCAACGGCGACCGCGACGTTCCCGGACCCGGGCTTGGCCAATCCGGTGACCGGCAGCGTGATCCTGTCTCTCGACCTGACCAACGCGACCATCGCTGGCGCCTATGTCGGAACGGGCGCGCAGCAGTACACGATCGCCGTCACCGCAACCTGATCCCACAGGGCATCAGGCGATGCGCGCGTGCACACTCAATCAACGCCTGGCCACGCTCATGCTGGCCGGCGTTCTGGTGGCACGTGCGGCATCGGCGCTCGAGCTTCCCGCCACGTTGAACAGTGGCGGTGCACAGTTGACGATTGCCACGACCAGCCTGGACGTGGCGCCGATCCGGCTGGACGACATCGCCGACCAGGCGGTCGAGCCGCTCCTCGGCGATGCCCGCCGCGCGATGGCGATGGGTACGCAACTGGTGTCACCGGGCACCATCCGCGTGCCTCCGGTGCGCCTGACCGTGACGCGCGAGTTGCACCGCGTCTGGCGCATGCAATTGCCGGCGGGTCGCACACCCGTCAACGTCGGCGTCACGGCGCGTATTGAATCACTCGCCGGGCCGGCGGCGCTTGCCAGCGACGAGAAAGCGGGCGAGTCCCTGCCGATCAAGATCATCCCGCGCGCACCGCGCACGGTGAGCACCGATACGCACAGTCAGACGCTCGAAGGCGACGTGTTGTTGGAGTTCGATTTGCGTAACCTGCGCGTCGGTGGTCACTACTCGGGCCGCCTCGTCATCACCGCCGAGGGCACATGATCATGTCGCGCCACTTACGTCTCATCCTCTGGCTGGCCAGCTTCGCTGGAAGCGGCTTGGCCGGCACCGCGTTCGCGCAGGTGGCGATCAGTCCGCAGATCCTCGACATCTCGCTCGAGGATGCGGCACAAACCCAGGCCTTCCGCCTTTACAACTACACCAGCGAAGACAAGCGCGTGCGCGTATCGCTGAGCAACTGGACCCTCGACGAGAACAACGAGGTGAAGGTGCTGCCGCCGGACGAAACCTCGCTCGATCGCTGGACGGTGATCAATCCGGTCGAGTTCGAACTGCCGGCCGGCAAATCGCAGGCCGTGCGCCTGGCGATCCGACCCGCCGTGCCCCTCGGCCCGGGCGAGCACCGCGTGATGGCTTATTTCGACGAAATCCCGCCGGCCGATCCGGCCAAGGAAGCGCCGTCGACGTTGCGCGTGCGCTTTCGTCTTGGCGCTGCGGTGTATGCACACGTCGGCCCGATCACGCGCAACGGCACCATCAATTCGGTCAACGCCGACAAGAACGGCTTCCATCTCGGCGTGACGACCACCGGCAACGCGACGACGCGTTTCGATGGCCAGTACGTCGTGTATCCGGCCAAGGCGTTTCCGGGCAAGGGCAAGGTCCCCGCCGTCGTCAATCCGGACTTGCCGGACATGAAGTTGCCGCCGGGCGCGATTGCCGGCGGGCGTGTGCCCGCGAAGGCCGTATTGCCCGCCAGTACGCGCACGATCAACGGGAGCTATCCAAAGCCGCTTGCGGCCGGACACTACGTGATCAGCTTCAGCGGCCACTTCGGCGATACGCCGCTGGACGCGCAGGCCGATATCGTGGCTGCCGACGGCGGCTGATCGCGCGATGAAATGATGTCGACGCACGCACATTCCGCGGTCAGCGCTGCGGTTCTGGTCAGCCTGCTCGCACTGACAACCAGCGGCGTCGCTGCCAGCCCGGACGCACCCGATGCACTCGGGCCGATGTCGGTGTACCAGGGTGATGCCGGCAGCACTCGCGGCGTCAGTACGCAAGCAACACCGCAACTCGCGGTGGCCCAGCTCAACGGGCGCGAACTGGGCAACGGCATCCCGATCATCCTGCAGCCTGGCGGCGAAACGCTGGTCGCACTCGAGTACTTCCTCAACGCGCTGTCCCTGCACGCCGAGCACGATGACGCAGGTTATCGCGTCGAAACGCCGCTCGGCACGGCATTGCTGCCGAGCTCCGCGCTGCACGAGGTGCAGGGCTATGTCTATGTGGACACGAATACGCTGGCGAAGGCGTTCGCCAGCGACGTGCGTTTCGATCCGTCCGA
>JBDSBK010000266.1:0-4480 GCA_039921645.1 Dokdonella sp. | reverse complement strand
ATGCGACAGCGTGTTGGCATTGCGCAGGCGCTGCTCAACGATCCGCGCTTGCTCATCGTCGACGAGCCCACGGTCGGACTCGATCCGGAAGAACGTCTGCGCTTTCGTCATCTGATGACGGATCTCGGCGCCGATCGCCTGGTGATCCTGTCGACGCACATCGTGTCGGATGTCGAAGCCAGCGCGACGGCACTCGCGGTGATGGCGAAGGGCAAGCTGCTGTTCTCCGGCGCGCCCGAACCGCTGATTGCGCAGGCACAGGGGCATGTGTGGGAATGGTTGGTGCCCGAGTCGCAGGTGGCGCAGGCGCGCACGCAGTTCACCATCAGCAGTTCGCTGCGCCGGCCCGATGGTGTGCGCCTGCGCGTTGTCGCGGCGACGTCACCGTCAAACGACGCGCAACCGTGCACGCCGGATCTCGACGACGCGTACCTGTGGCTGCTCGCCCGCGATGGCGCACGTTGACATGGAAGCGCTCCGACGTTTCGCCGCCATCGTGCTCGCCGACCTGCGCGAGCGCAGCCGCAGCACGCGCTTCTGGGTTGTGCTCGGCCTCGTCGGCCTGCTGACCTGGGGATGCTTTCCGGGCATCGAGACCGGGCGCTTCACGGTCGGCTTCGACAGCGATCAGCGCGCGGCCTACTCGAGTGCCTGGGTCGGCCTCGTGCTCGGGCTGATGTACTCGACGATGCTGTCCTCGATCGGTTTCTATCTCGTGCGCGGCACCCTCGTGCGCGACTTCGACACGCGCGTATGGCAACTGCTCGTCGCCACGCCGATGACGCGCGCAGGTTATCTGCTCGCGAAATGGACCAGCCACATGGCAGTGCTCGGCTTGATCATGCTGGTCGGGCTCGCCATCGGCGCCGTTGCGCAATGGGTGCGCGCCGAGGATCACACGTTCAATCTGGTCGAGTTGCTCAAGCCCGTGGTCGTGCTTGCACTGCCCTCGCTCGCGTTCAGCGCGTTCTTCGCCGTGTTGTTCGACCTGCTGCCGTGGTTGCGGCGCACGGCGGGCAACGTGTTGTTCTTCTTCGTCTGGATTTTCCTGTTCGTGGCGATGGGCGCGACGATCGATCCGCACAAGTCCGCGTGGGCGCATGCGACCTGGATCAGCGATCCGAGCGGCATCGTGATGGTGATGCGCGACTTCACGACGCAACTCGCACATTCCGCTCCCTGGGTGAAGGTCAACGACATCAACATCGGAGTCAGCAATCCCGTCGCGACACTGCACCTGTTCCAGTGGCAGCAATGGCCGATGCACGCGCGCGATCTCGCCGGTCGTGGCCTGTGGGTGTTGTTGTCGGTGCTCGGCGTGATCGCACTCGCGCCCGCACTCGACTGGGCCGCCGCACGCACGCACGGCGCTGCTGCCGGTCCGCGCGCAAACCCAGGGCGACGACTCGCATGGCTCAACCGCGTCTTGCGCCCGCTGGAATCGACGCGGATCGGCATGCTGCTCGCCGCCGAACTCAAGCTCGTGTTGCGCCAGCGTCGCGCGTGGTGGTGGCTCGCGCTGCTGATTGCATGGGGCGCGCAGCTGTCTGGCAATCGCGAAGCGATCGGCATCGGCGTGATCGGCGCATGGCTGGTGAGCGTCGACGTGTTTGCGCGCGCCGTGCTGCGCGAGCGCGAGAGCGGCACCGGCCCCTTGCTGTTCGTTGCCGCGGGTGCAGCGCGAAGACTGTTGGTCGCGCGCATCGGCGTCGCACTCGTGCTCGCCGTGCTCGCGGTCGCGCCCGCCTTGCTGCATCCGTTCGCCGGCAATCACGTCGCGGCGATTGCGTTGCTGCTCGTCGCAGCCAACGTCGCGTTCGCCGGCCTTGCTTTGGGCATCGCTTGTCGCAATCCGCGACCGTTCGAACTGCTGCTCGTCGTTCTCGCCTATGCCGGCGTGCAGGGACAGGGACCGCTCGCCGTGCTCAGCGATCCGCGCGGCGCATTGCTGCTGCACGCGCTGGTGCTGCCGGCATTGATCGCGATCGTCGTCGTGCTATGGCCACGCTTCGTGCGCTGAAGCGAACGCCACGGGCGACGTATTTCCGCAGCAGGAGGCAGCGCAGGCAGTACGCTGTGTCGCCTGCCTGGAGTCTTCCGCCATGCCGATCCGTCGTCGCACCCTGGTGAAGCTCGGCGCGGTCGGCGCTGCGATCGGCCTTTCCAGCCGTGTGCGCGCGACGATCGCGGCGGAACGATCTGCACGTCCCTTGCGCATCCTGATCCTGGGCGGCACCGGCTTCATCGGACCGAGTCAGGTCGCCTACGCGCTTGCACGCGGGCACAAGGTCAGCGTGTTCAATCGCGGCCGACATGAATCCGAGTTGCCGGATGCGGTCGAACTACTCGTCGGCGATCGCGACAGCGGCGATCTCGCTGCGCTCGCCGGGCGCGAATGGGATGTGTGCATCGACAACCCGGTGCGCGTGCCGCACTGGGTGCGCGACGCCGGTCGCGTGCTGGCGGGCAGAGTCGGTCACTACATCCTGGTCTCGACGATTTCGGTGTACGCGAAGAACGACATGCCCGGCGCCGACGAAAATGCGCCGCTGCTCGCGTATGCAGGCAACGATGCGCTGCAAGAAACCAGCGAGACGCTGCGCAAGGATCAGGCTCTGTATGGACCCCTCAAGGTCGCGTGCGAACACGAAGCCGCGAAGCAGTTTGCGGACATCACGACGATCGTGCGTCCGAGCCTGATTGCCGGTCCCGGCGATCCGACCGATCGCTTCACGTACTGGCCTGTGCGCATGGCGCGCGGCGGCGACATCGCGGCGCCCGGCGACGGCAGCGATCCGGTGCAGTTCATCGATGTGCGCGATCTGTCGGAATGGATGGTGCGTCTGGCTGAAGCGCGTGCGTTCGGCACGTTCAATGCGATCGGTCCCGGCAATCCGCTGCGCATGGATGCGATGCTGCATGGCATGCATTCGGACGACGCACGGCTGCATTGGCTTTCGACGGATTTCCTCGCGGCGCAGCGCATCGAATCGTGGAGCGACATGCCCGTGTGGTTACCCGCGCGCGGCGACTCGGCCGGATTCGCTCGCCGCAGCAATGCGAAGGCGCGTGCAGCGGGGCTCGTGTTCCGCCCACTCGCAACGACGGCAGCCGATACGCTCGTCTGGTTCCGTTCGCTGCCGACGGAGCGGCAAGCGAACCTGAATGCCGGGCTCGTCGCAGAGCGCGAGATGAAGCTGCTTGCAGCATGGCGGTCGGCCGGCGAGCACACCGATTGATCCGTGCATAGGCAAAAAAGCCACTTTTTGCATGCGTGGTTGCGACGCAGCGGGCGTTAAGGCTGGGGGAGTACCGTGCAACGTTGACGAGGTCGCGACCAAGGGGTTTGGCGCGCATTCGTCTTCGCATGGCGCGCTCGATTCGGTTCCTTGAAGATCCACCGGACTTCGTCTTTCGCGACTCTTGGTTCAACTAGGGGTCCGCAAATGAATACAGCAACGAATTCGTGCCTCGCCGTACTGGCGAGCATCGTCATGGGCGCGCTTGCCACGTTCGCGCCACCGGCGCTGGCACAGACCGCCCCGCCACTCGGCACGGCAGGCAGTTTCGCGGTCCTCGGCGGTTCGACGGTGACCAATACCGGCGCGACCGCCATCGTCGGTGAAGTCGGTGTGAGTCCGGGCAGCGCGATCGTCGGATTTCCACCGGGGATCATCAGCGGCGGAACGATCCACGCCAATGACGCGGTCGCATTGCAGGCGCAGAGCGATCTCACCACGGCGTACAACGCGCTCGCCGGTCAGGCGTGCAATACCGATCTCACCGGTGTCGACCTCGGCGGACTCACGCTGACGTCCGGGGTCTACTGCTTCTCGACGTCGTCCCAGTTGACCGGCACGCTGACGCTCGATGCGCAGGGCAATCCGGACGCGGTGTTCATTTTCAAGATCGGCAGCACGCTCACCACCGCCAGCGGCGCGAGCGTGCTGGTCATCAACGGCGGCTCCAACTGCAACGTGTTCTGGCAGGTCGGGGCGTCCGCGACGCTGGGAACCACCACGGTATTCGCCGGCAATATCCTCGCATTGACCAGCATCACGCTGACGACGAGCGCGAATGCATCCGGCCGACTGCTCGCGCGCACTGGCGCGGTAACGCTGGATACCAATAGCGTTGTGCCGTGTGGCGGCGCCTGCAATGGGATCGTCATCACGCCAGCGACGCTGCCGGCTGGCACCCTCGGCGTCGCCTACAACCAGACGATCACCGCGAGCGGCGCGACGGCACCGTACAGCTTCAGCGTCAGCGCCGGCGCGTTGCCACCGGGACTCAATCTCGCCTCGAGCGGTGCGTCCAGCGCAAGCCTGTCCGGCATGCCGACGACACCCGGCAGTTTCACGTTCACCGTCACCGCCACCGACGCGGCCGCGTGTACCGGCAGCCTGACCTACACCGTCGTGATCAATGGACTCGGAGTCGGCGGCTTCGCTACGTCGGCACCGACCCTGTCGCAAGGCGT
>JBDSBK010000265.1:0-2728 GCA_039921645.1 Dokdonella sp. | reverse complement strand
GAGTACGTTCAAAACGCGGATTCACGGTTCACTCGTACTTGCATGCGTGGCACTCGCGGCCGCGCCGGCGCTTGCCGCACATATCAGCGCGGAAGTCGACGGCGTCGAAGGGACGCTCAAGGATGCGGTCATCGCCGGCCTCGAAGTGGCCCAGTACGGCCAAAGAGAGGTCACGGCAGCGCAGGCGCGACGCCTGTACGAACACGCCGAGGCGCAAACGCGTTCCGCGCTCGAACCCTACGGCTACTACTCGGTGCAGGTGCAGGGCGAACTCAAGGAAGTCGCCGACAACTACGTCGCGACGCTGCACGTGGATGCCGGCGACGCGGTCAAGATCAGCACGCTGGACATCAAACTCGACGGCGATGCCGATGGCCAATTCGCGGTGCAGAAGGCGGTCAGTGCATTTGTCCCGGCCAAAGGTCAGCCGCTCGATCACGCTGCGTACGAGAGGAGCAAGGCAACCATCCAGGCTGCGCTGTTCGGAAGCGGCTATCTCGATGCCGAGCTGGTCACGCATCAGATCGAGGTGACGCGTTCGGCCAACGTCGCCGATGTTCACCTGGCATGGAAGGTCGGTCCGCGCTATCGGCTCGGCGCGACGACCTTCGAAGGAGGCCAGTTTCCGGACGAGTTCATGCAACGCTACGTCCCGTGGCATGTCGGCGACTTCTATACGCAGGAGCAGTTGCTTTCTTTCCAGCAGCGCCTCATCGACGCGGACTATTTCTCGATCGCGCAGGTGCAGCCCGACACCGAGAATGCGCATGACGGCATCGTGCCGATCAAGGTCGTGCTCGCGCCGGCCAAACGCACGATCTACACCGCCGGCGTATTCATCGGCACCGATACCGGTCCCGGCGTGCGCGGCGGCATCGAACGGCGCTGGATCAATCTGCGCGGACACAAGCTCAAGCTCGAGGCGATCGTCGCCGCGCGCCTGAAGACCGCAGCCGCGCTGTACCAGATTCCGCTGCCCGGCCCGAACAATCACAGCCTCAACTTCGGCGCGAACTTCCGCGACGAAAATACCGATACCAGCACATCGAAAACGCTCGGACTCGCAGCCACCGATTCGAGCCTCTGGCGCGGCTGGACGCGTACGCTCGGGCTCAAGTTTCTTACCGGCGACTTCGAAGTCGCCAACATCGAGGGCAGCACGACGATGCTGTATCCCGAGATTTCGCTATCACGCAAGAGAGCCGACGACCCGATCTTCGTGCGTCGCGGCTGGTCGCTGACGTTGGCCGCGCGTTCGGGCCTCGAGGGCGCGCTGTCCGATACGACCTTCGCCCAGATCAGCGCGGATGCGAAGTGGATCCGCGGCCTCGGTGATCACGCGCGCTTCATCGCGCGTGGCTCGTTCGGCGCGACCAAGGTCGACGATTTCGACAAGCTGCCGCCAGAACTGCGTTTTTTCGCGGGCGGCGACCGCTCGATCCGCGGCTATTCGTTCCAGACGATCGGCGCACCGTTGCCCGACGACCAGATCGCGCAGGCGCAAGCGCGGTGTGCGGCGTTTCCGAAGCGGACCTGCCAGACCTTCGTCATCGGCGGCAAGAACCTCGCCGTCGCCAGCGCCGAATACGAGTACTACTTCAAGCCGAACTGGGGCATCGCGACCTTCATCGACACCGGTGATGCGTTCTCGAGTTTCGGCAGCTACCGCCAGAAAGTGGGCACCGGCTTCGGCGTGCGCTGGCGCTCGCCGGTCGGCATGGTGCGCGCGGATCTCGGTTTTCCGGTTCACGACAAGAACGAAAGCGGCGTGGAACTGCATATCGTCATCGGACCGGATCTATGAGCGCGCATCCCGGCCCGAAAACCGAACGCCGGCTCTCCACTCGTGCGAAGACAAGGCAACGTGGCTTCGCACTATCGAAGCTCCTCAAGCGTATCGGCATCGTGCTTGCGGTCCTGCTGGCGCTCGTCGGCTTGCTGTCGTTCTGGCTGCTGCGTACCGAATCGGGCCTGCAATTCGTCCTGGCCCGCGCGATCGGCGCCACCGACGGCAAGCTCACCATCGGCAAGTCGTCCGGCAATCTCGCCGGGTCTTCGACGATCGAGGATCTTCGATATCACGACCCCGCCGCCGGCCTCGACGTGCATGCGCGCCACACGACGATTGCGTTTTCGCCGCTGGAGCTGCTGTCGTCGCGTCTGCACCTGACACGCCTGCAGCTCGACGGCGTCGACGTCGCATTGACCAGCGTGCCAGCGCCGCCGGAGCAGAAGACGTCGAGCGAATTCTCGCTCGCCGCCCCACTCGATGTGGTGCTCGATCGACTCACGCTGACGCAGGCGAAGATTGTCAGCGATGGCCAGGCGTTGTTCGCGCTCGATGCGCTCGACATCATCGGTCGCTGGACGCGTGATGGCGTGGCGCTGACCTCGCTCGCGTTGCGCTCGCCGGACGGCGATGTCGATCTGCACGGGACGGTGTCCGCCCTTGCCGGCTATCCCGGTGATGGCGCGCTTCAGTTCCACTGGAACGTCGATGACGTCCGCTATGTCGGCACGCTGAGCGCGCACGGTGACGGAAAAATCGCGCAGCTGGATCTGGCGTTGAGCGAACCCGCGGTCGCCACGCTGGCAACCACGCTGACCCAGTCGCGCGACTTTCCCTGGACGGCGACGCTCAAGGTGCCGCGCTTCGACCCGAAGCGCGTGCGGAAGGATGCAGGCATCGCGGCACTCGCGCTGGATCTTGCGGGCTCCGGCGACAGAA
>JBDSBK010000264.1:0-3302 GCA_039921645.1 Dokdonella sp. | reverse complement strand
ACGACAGCACCAGGCCGCTACCGGACAGACCGCTGACGGTACCGCCGACGGTGAACGTCGGGGCCGCTGCACAGGTCACGCTGACATTGGTGACATTCGCACCCGCGATCGTGCCGCTGCCGTTGGTGACCGAACAGGTCTGACCCGTGGGCTGGGTGCCGACCGTCACTGCATACGGCGCGGCATTGGCAAGACCGGTCGGGAACGTGAACGCGCCGCTCGCCGCCACCGGCAGCGTCTGCGCGCCGCTGTTGAGCGAAAGCACCAGACCGCTGCCCGTCAAGCCACCGACATTGCCGCCGACGGTGTAGGTGGTTCCTGTGATCGTCGTTGGCACGAGGCACCATTGGTCGACGGTCCCGACGTCTCCCGCAGCGTTGTCGGAAGCATTCAGAGTCCAGGTGCCCGCCAGCGTAAGACCGTTGAACGGTGTGGCCAGCGGATTGTTCGGCTTGACCGGCCCTGACAGTGCTGGTGGTGTTGCATTGCACTGACTCTCGACAATGACCGCAGCTGAATCGTCGATCGTCACATCGATGTTGTCGCCGGAACAGCCGAATCCAGTGCCGGTATACCCCGGACGATCAATCACGATAGAGCTCGGCACACCCTTGCTCAGCGTGTACTTGAGATCTCCGACATACGTATGCGTCGTCTTGATCGTCAGCTTGAGGCCGGTCAGCGTCGCACCCGACGGATCGGTGACCGTCAATGTGTCGTTGACGCCCGCAGGCACATTGTCCGGGATCGCAAGCGCCGGCGAACGGCAGATCAGGTTCGCGGTGGTGAAGCTGAAGGTCGGCGAGACCACGCCCGCACCGCAGGCGTTGGTCGGCGTTACGCGCCAGAAGAAGGTCGTATTCGCAGACAGGTCGACAGTAGGCGTGAACGTGGTGCCAGTGAGCGTCTGGGTCAGAATGATCGAAGCGAACGCGTTGTCGGTCGCGATATCGATCTTGTAGGACTCCGTATTGCTGCCTGTCCACGTAAAGGTCGGACGCAGGGCCTGGCCGGTCGACGCATTGACCGGTGCCGTCAGCGAAGGTGCACCGGGGGCCGCCGCAAAGACCGCAAGGTTGATGCTAGTGGACTGATTGCTCGCACCCGTTGCCGTGCCATTGATCGTGATCGGATAACTACCTGCCGCGACGCCGGTGGTCACGACCTGCATTGCGCTCGAGCCAGGCAGCGTCGGGACCGGGTTCGGCGTGAACGAGACGGTCGATGGCGCCGGGTTGCCAACGGCTGCGAGCGTGACGGGGGCGTTGAATCCGGATACCGAACCGACACTGACGGCGTAGTTCGCCGGCGTGCCCACGCATACCGACGTATTCGCTGGCGTGGCTGCAAGGCTGAAGCCCGGAGCAAGGCTGCAACTGGGGATCTTGAAGTTACCGACACGCGTTCTCCATCCGAACGCGCCGGTGGTCGAGTAGTACTCGCTGGTGAACCAGAACGTGCAATCGTCGACCGGGTCAACGGTCAGATCGCTGTAGTCGCCCCAGCGGTTGCCGGTGCCGGTTTGATGGCCGGTGCCATCGAACATATGCACTTCAGCCTGCGGCAGCGTGTTCACCGGATCGCCCGACAGGCGCCCCGCATAGCGCAATTGCGGATTGAGCGTGCCGTTCGACGCGCTGTACGCGAGTGCCATGTTGCCGTTCACGTCCATCGCAGCGCTGCCCATCCAGCGCCATACCGTATCGGGCTGATAGGTGCTTTCCTGGAACACCGAGCTTGCACCGCTCGTCGTGTTGCGCAGTTCGAACCAGCGCAAGCCAGCGACACCGCCTGCACTCACCGTGTAGGTTCCTACCAGCGAATCGTGCGCGCCGAAATTGCGATAAGCGAGACGGAACATCAAGCGGTCACCGATGCCGTCCAGATTATCGGCGGCAACGCCACCGATCTGCGGCACGCAGGCGCGCGACGACGGGCAGAGTTCGGTAAATCCAGCAGCAGCCGGACTGGAAGCGACCGCGAATGTCGCGTTCGCCGGTACGGCGAAGTCGACGTGAAAGCGGTAGATGTTGTAGACGGGACTTGCTTGCCCAGGAAACTCGACGAACGGATTCGGCGCGCCGAGCGGCGGCGGATTCGATCCGTCGAGATCCGCAGGCAGCATCGGCCCGAACGAGGCACCCAGCGGTGCAGCGATCGAGAGAAAGGTCGCGGGTGTACCCGCCAACATTGCAGCACGATCGAACGCGAACGGTTGCGGCCCGAGGTATGCCGTACCGGCGGCATTGAACACGTTCATGCTCATGTAGTAGCCGTCAGGCCACATGCCCAGATGCGGGTAGTCGTAGAAGTTGGAACCGAGATGGAAGCCGTAGCGGTTGTAGGAGCCTGTCGCGTCGGACGTCGTCGAGACTGCGACGCACTCATCCGTGATATTGGACGTTGCCGCGGCGAACTGGCTGATCAGCCAGCGCTTGGCAATCTGGTCGTACAGGACGACCGGGTCACCATGACCATTGCTCTCGCAGACGCCGCCGAAGCCGGCCCACAACGCCGAGATGGCAGTCGGGCCGGCAATTGTCGCACCGGTCGCCTTGCTGAATATCTGGAAGCCGTTGTTGACCATTTGAACGTATTGCGTTTCACCCACTTCGCCGTCGGTGTCCGGCGGTGCGCAGTTGCAGCCCACTCCAGGGAAAACGATGCCGTCGAAATTGAGAATCGGAAGCGGCATCTGCGTGGCGGCAGCAGACGTGTGCTGCACGACCGGATCGACGCTGTCGATGTGTTGATTGGGAATTTTCGGATTTTCGGGCGCATCCCCATCCTCGTCGGATGGATCAACTTTGCGCTCCGGCAGGTAGTACAGCGGCAGCGACGTGTCGTTTTGATACGACGTGCCGGAGACTATCCGGCGGGCTTCCTCACCCTGCAGCGGTTTCTTGTTCTGTGCCACCGCGGACGAAGCGCAGGTGACACCCAGCAGCAAAATGGCTGCACTGGATATGGATAAATGTTTCAGACGTTTCACGATGTTGCCTCCCCAAAAATGGACCCACCGAAGTTTTCGAGCGCGAACTCGCTCTGGATATCGCACTGCGATTGCGTGAAGGGCGTAGCGCCATTGCCCGGACAGCGCGTGAAGCAGCGCAGTCCCGCCATGCGGACAGCCCGTTTCTCCCCAAACTGCCTCTCGAGCTGCCCCTGATATCGCGCCCGGCTGGGCATTCCCTCTGATACTAAGTCTTAAGTAGCAATTTTGCTACGCCTCAAGGCCGGCAAAATACGCCCAGGGAAGTACTCGAAATCGGACTCGCGGGACGATGACGGTCGAATTTGCC
>JBDSBK010000263.1:0-2667 GCA_039921645.1 Dokdonella sp. | reverse complement strand
GCGCCTTGCGCTCGCCATAGGGGCCAACGGTTTCGCCGAGCAAAGCGACGGCAAGCGTCAGCAGACCAAGCCCGAGTGCGACCGACGCGCAGATGCGCAATTTGGACAGCCCGGCCGCGCGCAAGGCGGTCAGCTCGCCGCTGTTGGCGAGTCCGCCGAGACCCAGCAGGCCACCGATCAGCGCCGCATACCCGAACATCTCGTAGAAACGCCGCGGCAGGGTCAACAGCACATACGTCGCCGCCTTGGTCAGCGTGTATTGGCCCTGCCCGACGTCGTTCAATTCGGAGATGAAAATGCGAAATGCATCGAGCCCGACGATCGTGACCCAGGCCATTGCGACGGAGGTCAGCACGGCCATCGCGACGAGGCGGTCGACCTGCTTGAGCATCACCCAGCGCATCATCCCTTCCTCACTGCCGTGCGCGGACGTTTCAAGCGCTGGCCGTTCCAGATCAACCACAGCGCGATCGCGATCGCCGGCGCATAGACCCACCAGAGACCGAACCCGGAAGCGAGCTTGCCCTGGCTGATCCACGACCGCCCGAACAGCAGGCCGTTGTAGTAGATCAGCCAGACCAGCAACGCCAGCAGCAACCGCGCGTAGCGTGGCTCGCGTGGACTCGACTTCGACAGCGGCAGTGCCAGCAGGGTCAGCACCAGCACCGACAGCGGTGCGGCGAGGCGCCAATGCAGTTCGGCGCGCATGACCGGATCCTCCGGCGCGGCGAACAGGACGCTGGTCGGCGACGATCGCTTGAGCGTGATCGCGTTGTCGTCGCTGGCACTGTCCGGCAGCTTGATGTCGTTGCGTGCGAAGCGCATCAGGCGGTAGTCGTCCTCGCCGAGCTTGCCCTCGACGCGGAAACCATCCTGCAACGCGATGTAGCGTCCTTCGCCATCGGCATCGTGATAGAGGAAACCGTGTGTCGCCGTGATCACGTCGATGCGTGTCTTGCCCGCTTCCTTGTCCGCGCGTTCGCTCTCGATGAACATGCGCTTGAACTGGGTGCCGTCGGCCGACATTTCGCCGACATAGATCTGGCCATCGCGCCCGGGCAGGTCGACGAACTTGCCCGGCTCGAGCCCAGCCACGATCAGCGAACGGCTTGCCTCCTGCATCAGACGCTGGGAAAGGCGGTCCGACGCCGGTGCAAGCCAGAACGACACCGCGCCGAGCACGCCCATCATCGGCACGACGAACAGGCCCAGCGGACGCAGCAGGCCGGCGAGATCCAGACCCGACGACTGCAGCACGGCCATCTCGCTGTCGCGCCACAGCCTGCCATACGCAAGCAGCACTCCCAGAAGGACCGCCAGCGGCATCAGGATCGTCAGTGCATCGACCATGCGCAGGCCGATCAAGGTAAACAGCAGGTCGGCCGGAATGCGCCCGCGCGCGATCTTCGACAGCAGATCGGCAACCGCACCACCGACCATTACCAGCAGCAGGATCACCGTCGCGGCAATGAAGCTGGTGGTCACTTCACGCAGCAGGTAGCGATCGATGATGCGCGGGCGCAGGGCATCGAATACGCGCCGGGGAGCAGGGCTTTGCCTTAGAATGGATGGCTTCATGCGGTTGTCGATGGCGTCGCAGGACGACTCGCCCCGACGTGCAGGCGAATCGAATGCTCGTCGTTCCGGTTTGCGCCGCAACGTAAGGAGGCGAAGTGTAACCGCCTCCGCAACGTTAACCTTTCAAAAACCTGTCGGTAGCCCCCATGACTCTCAAGTTCGCCACCACCACCGATGCGCCGGAAAGTGCGGCCACGCCCTGCCTCGTCGTCGGTCTGTACGAAGATCGCAGTCTGACCGCTGCCGCTGCGCGCGTGGATGAGAAATCCGCTGGCGCGATCAAGCGCCTGGTCGAAAGCGGCGACGCGACGGGCAAGGCCGGCACGACCACGGTGCTGTTCGGCCTTGCCGGCATCGCCGCGCCGCGTGTGCTGGTGGTCGGCCTCGGCGAGCCGAAAAAGTTCGACGCCGCCGCGTTCAACCGTGCCGCCGGCGATGCCGCGCGCGCGTTGAAAGGCCTGCCCATCACGGCGGCGGTCTCGACCCTGACCGACATCGACGTACCCGGCCGCGACCTCGCCTGGAAATTGCGTACCGCCGCGCTTGCCGCCGATCACCAGGCCTATCGCTACACCGCGACGTTCAAGCCGAAAGAGGGTCCGAAGGCGCCGCAGCTGGAAAGCATCGCGTTCAGCGCCAGCGACGCGAATCCGCGTGCCCTGGCAGAGGCCGCCGCGATCGCGAACGGCGTGCGCTTTGCGCGCGAACTGGGCAACTTGCCGCCGAACATCTGCAACCCGGCCTGGATTGCCGCCCAGGCAAAAGTCATCGCCGATGCGCACGCGGGTGTCACCCTCGAAGTGCTCGAAACCGAAGACATGCGCAAGCTCGGCATGGGGTCCTTGCTCGGCGTTGCGCAGGGCGCAGCCCATGCCCCCAAGTTGATCGTGCTGCGCTGGCAGGGCAAGGACGACAAGACGCGCCCGTACGCGCTGGTCGGCAAGGGCATCACCTTCGATACCGGCGGCATTTCGATCAAGCCCGGCCCGGGCATG
Organism: Dokdonella sp.; assembly: GCA_039921645.1. Classification (GTDB taxonomy): domain Bacteria; phylum Pseudomonadota; class Gammaproteobacteria; order Xanthomonadales; family Rhodanobacteraceae; genus Dokdonella_A. Next base: position 94 of record JBDSBK010000263.1, on the reverse strand, counting down.
GAAGAAATGAAGTTCGACATGTGCGGCGCTGCCGGCGTGCTCGGCGCGTTTCTTGCGGCGGTCGAGCTCAAGTTGCCGATGAATCTCGTCTGCG
>JBDSBK010000262.1:0-2545 GCA_039921645.1 Dokdonella sp. | reverse complement strand
TGTCGCAGCATCACGATGGCCATGCGTTCGACTTCGACAAGCTCGCGCACACGGTGCAGGTTGCGGTGCGCCAGCTCGATCGCGTGATCGATCTCAATTTCTACCCGATCGATACCGCGCGCTCCTCCAATCTTCGCTGGCGTCCGGTCGGCCTCGGTCTGATGGGATTACAGGACCTGTTCTTCGCGTTGCGCCTGCCGTTCGACAGCGCCGCCGCGCGTGAACTGTCGGCGCGCATTTCCGAGGAAATCTACTACTGGGCGCTGCGCACGTCGCTCGAACTCGCGCGCGAGAAGGGCGCCCACCCGGCGTTCGCGGATACGCGCGCCGCGCACGGCGAATTGCAGTTCGATGCATGGAAGCTCGTGCCGCGCGACATGACGCGCTGGAACGAGTTGCGCGAGGAGATCAAGGCGCACGGCCTGCGCAATTCGCTGTTGATCGCGATTGCGCCGACCGCGACGATCGCCTCGATCGCAGGCTGCTACGAGTGCATCGAGCCGCAGGTGTCGAACCTGTTCAAGCGCGAGACGCTGTCGGGCGACTTCCTGCAGGTGAACCGCTATCTCGTCGACGAGCTGAAGCGTCTCGGACTGTGGACCAGCGAGATCCGCGACTCGATAAAGCTCAATGAAGGTTCGGTGCAGTCGATCGCCGTGTTGCCGGCGGAGCTCAAGGTGATCTACCGCACGGTGTGGGAAGTGCCGATGCGCGCACTGATCGACATGGCGGCCGAGCGTGGCGCGTTCATCGACCAGAGCCAATCGCTGAACCTGTTCATCGAAAATCCGAATATCGGTCAGCTGTCGAGCATGTACATGTACGCGTGGAAGCGTGGATTGAAGACCACGTATTACCTGCGCTCGCGTCCAGCGACCCGCATCACGAAGACGACGCTCGGCGCTGCTCCGGCGAAGACCTACACCGATTCGGAGGCGCTGGTCTGTTCGCTCGAGAATCCCGAGATGTGCGAAGCGTGCCAGTAACGCGATACCCCACGCCCTCGTTTCATGAGAAGCGCTGAAGCCAAGGAATTTCAATGTCCGCTACAACACCGCGCCTGCTCGATCACGGGTTCGACCTGACCCTGCGGCCGATGCGCCATCCGCAGTTCTACGAAATGTATCGCGCGGCGATCAAGAACACCTGGACGGTGGAGGAGATCGATTTCCAGATCGATCTCGGACATCTCGTGCAGCGCATGACGCCGGCCGATCGCCATCTGATCGAGCGACTGGTCGCGTTCTTCGCGACCGGCGATTCCATCGTCGCCAACAATCTGGTGCTGAACCTGTACAAGCATATCAACGCACCCGAAGCACGCATGTACCTGTCGCGGCAGCTGTATGAAGAGGCGCTGCACGTACAGTTCTATCTGACCTTGCTCGACAACTACATTCCCGAGCCGGAACGTCGTGCACAGGCGTTTGCCGCGGTCGAGAACATTCCATCGATCCGTCGCAAGGCCGAATTCTGCCAGCGCTGGATCGACTCGATCCAGAGCCTCGATCGCATCCAGTCCGATACGGACAAGCGCCAGTTCCTGCTCAACCTCACGTGTTTCGCAACGTGCATCGAAGGGCTGTTCTTCTTCGGAGCATTCGCCTACGTCTATTTTCTGCGCTCGCGTGGTCTGCTGCCTGGCCTTGCGGCCGGTACGGCCTGGGTGTTTCGCGATGAATCGGCGCACATGGGCTTCGCCTTCGAAGTGTTGCGCACGGTCGAGCGCGAGGAACCGCATTTGTTCGACGCCGAGTGGGCGCGCCAGGCGAGCGAGATGATCGCCGACGCCGTCGACTGCGAGACCGCATTCGCCGAAGACGTGCTCGGTGGCGGCGTGGTCGGCATGACGTTGAAGGAGATGCGTCAGTACCTCGAATACGTCGCCGATCAGCGCCTGGCGATGCTGCATTTGCCGCCGCGATACGGCGCGAAGAATCCGTTTCCATTCATGGAACTGCAGGACGTTCAGGAGCTGACGAATTTCTTCGAGCGGCGCGTTTCCGCGTATCAGGTCGCGGTGCAGGGCGAGGTCGGTTTCGATCATGCGTTCTGACGCAGCGACGCAACCTGCAGCAGGCGCTGAAGCGCGCTTCGTCTAGATCGTATTTCCGCATCACTGCAATCATCTCGGCACGCTGTTCGGTGGCCACGCGCTCGCGTGGATGGACAAGGCGGCCTTTCTGGTCGCGAGCCGCTTCGCCCGTTGTACCGTCGTCACGGCACGATCGGATCGCATCGACTTTCGTGAAGCGGTGAAGCTCGGCGAAATCGTCGAGCTCGTCGCGTGCGTGATCGGCGTTGGGCGCAGTTCGATGACGGTGCGCGTGAGCCTGGTGCGCGAAGCGACGCCGGGAGCTGAACAGACGCTCGCGACCTTCGGCGAATTCGTCATGGTCGCAGCTGACGACAACGGTCGTGCAATCGCGGTCGGCCGCGCGCTCGAAAATCGCTGATAACGGGGCGACGCCGCGGTTGGTCGTGGTCGCGGCAGGGACGTCGTCCCGCATTGGATGACGTCGCCGACAGCTATGGCATGATTCGC
>JBDSBK010000261.1:0-3330 GCA_039921645.1 Dokdonella sp. | reverse complement strand
TGGCGATGGCCTCATGATGCGCGATGACCACGGCAACAGGCGCCGGGACAATCGGTGCGGGTTCGCCTGTATCGTCAGGCTCGGTTGTCACGCCGAGGAACAGGTGCTGACGCAAAAGCGCGGCGAGCGTAAGTCCGCAAACCGCGAGCATGGCGATCGCCGCTACCACCCGATCCAGCGCGTGATAGGTCGCCGCACGGTCGCTGATCCAGGCGAGGCTCTTGAGCAGCAGGAACGTGTGCGCGAACAGCGAAGTGCCGACGATTGTCGACAACCAAGCGAACGTGATGCCGTCAGGGTTGGAATACGACGACCGATAAGTGCGCCGATACTCGAGTAAACGATGCAGCATCAGCGCGATATAGATGTAGTACTGCGCGTGCAGGACCGCTGCGTTGGCGATGAGATCCGTTTCCCGGCTCGACAGCGAACTCAGCGCGGGTGCGACGCCGGACCACCACGCCCACGCTCGCGGCGCCATCGAAAGGATGCACACGACCACTGTCGCCGCTGCAGCCCACAAATGGAGTGACACGCGTCGAGCTGGAAAACACAGCTTCGACGCGTAGACGTACAAGAGCGGCGCCTGCAGGTAGCACAGTGGCAACCGGAATATGAGTGTTTCGCGCAGCGCCATTGGCAGCAGGTTCGCCGCCCAGCCCGCCATGTCCATTCCCGCGAGCAACAGGAACATGGCGAGATAGCGGTTCACCCGTTTGAGCGGACCGCCCGCGGCAAAGAGAAACAGCGCGAGCAACAGGCACAGGCATGGAGCGAGAGCGCCGATGGCGGAAATGAAAGGAGAGATCATCGACAGCTCACGACTGCAGAGGCTCGCAGGTCATTGCCGCAAATAGTAGCCGATGCAAATGGCAAGCGAGTCGAGCGCGAATCCGCAAGCCCGGATAGAGCACATGAACCCTGCCCTTGGATCGCAGCCCGTTCCAAAGCGATTCCATGACTTCCCGCATGACCCCATTCCGCGTTCGGTAGTGCAACCGCGAATGCGCAGCGGAAATGGCTGGTCCTGCGGGTTGGTCGCCTGGCCAACGTTCAAACGAGAAACAGGCTGCTGCGCGCAGGACCGCGGCCTTTGGCGGAACGGTATACGACGGTTAACGATCCGCGCCCGCTCCACTCGGTTTTCGATCAATGGTCTCGTGCAGATGACCGACCGGAATTCCCAACAACGTGATCGTGCCCAGGTTGTCGATGGTCTTGCCGTCGGACATGAGCGTGAGGGTTTGGTGCATGACGAATGGACCTTTGACCCGATAGCGAAGAGTCAGAATATCGCCGTTCGTTTGTCCCGCCACGGTGCCCGCAATACCGGTGAGCGTTCCGCTGTAATGGCCATCGCTGTCGGTCGTGAGGATCCAGGATCGATTGTGTGGCGCATGTCCCTGGAAGGTGATGGTCTGGTCCAGTTGGAATGCGCCGACGGCGTTCTGGTAGCCATGGCTTGCGACATGGAAAGGACGTTGCCTGCCGGCGAACAGTCTCAGGATCCCATTGCCTTCAGAGGTGCCCTCAAAGCCCGCCTGAGGAGTGAACACCACGCGTGGCGATTCCGCTTGCAGCGAGGAACTTGCGCTGACTGCAATGAGAAAACCAATGACGAGAGACACGGACTTCATCAGCATGGCTGGCAACCGATCGCAATCATGTTCATCAGTACATCTTCATCAGCACATCGGCGTGCACGCGTTGACTTATCGCTTTCGCCGCCGCTCGCACCGATACGCCATCCCACACTGCGGCTTGCCGCCTATCCTTCGTTCGAAGTGGCCTTGCAGGTCGATAGCGCGGCGGCACGTTCAACCGGATCATAGGGGCATCGAGCTGAACGCCGCTAAGTCCGCGCGTCCTTGGGCTGATTGCGCACGCCGGTGGAGACGATAAACATTGTCGGCTGCACGATTGTCCAGTTCCCGCGGAAAACCTCACTGATATCGGCGCCGGCATGGCCATCAGGCAGTTTCGCACTGAAGATACTGTGACATCACGATCATGGTTGGCAGGCCGCGGCGCGCTCATCAATCGGTGTCGAGAAATGCGCTGCGCCCGTCCAGTCGCACGTGCTCGATGGATTCGAGATCGAGCGGACCGCCCGTTCGTCTCCTCTATCCCGAACCAAAACGCTTGGCCGAGAGCGCCGCTGCTTTCGCACGCTCGAGGTCACGATCCTTCGGAGGCGCGAAGGTGACGAGCGAATCGATCAGCGTCCGCGCCGCAGTCGTCACCTGCTCCACTGCACGCGCAAACGCGACCTCATTGACCTTCGACGGCGTGTTGAAGCCGGAGAGTTTGCGCACGAACTGCAATGCCGACGCATGGATTTCATCGTGCGTCGCGGGCGGCTCGAAATTGTAAAGCGTGCGGATGTTTCGGCACATGGGAACTCCTCGTTGTGTATCCCTCCTCGCAGAAAGCGAAGAGTTCAAAGCAGCGCATTCGAATTCTCGTTCAAGCGCAGGGTCGGGTTGAGCCGGCGCGAGACGACGCTCAGGCCTTGCGCGCCGCAGCGGCCTCGATCACCGCGACGTCGAGCTTGTGCATGGGCAGGAACGCGCGCGTCACACGCGCTATGGTTTCTTCATCAGCCGAGGCCATGATCGTCTCCATGGCAACCGGGGTCACCTGCCAGGAGAGACCGAAGCGGTCCTTGCACCAACCGCATTGTTCGGCCGCTGGGACGCTCGACAACGTCGCCCAGTGTCTGTCGATCTCGGCCTGGTCGCGGCATGGCACCACGAACGAAATCGCCTCGTTGAACGTGAAGCCATGCGCGTGCGCGCTGTCCATGGCGACGAACCAGGTGCCGCCAAGGCCGAAATCGGAATACATCAGCGTGCCTTCCTTGTCCTGCGGCATTCCCGCGGGATAGCGCGCGATGTGTCCCGTCCGCGATTCCTCGAACACCGATCGGTAGAACACGCCCGCTTGTTCTGCCTTGCCGCAAGCATCGCCGGTGAACATCAGCGCCGGCATGATCATCGGCCGTGGCTCGCTCGATGGCTCGGACAGGATCAACTGCCACGATACGCCGTAGCGATCCTGCACCCAGCCATAGCGCTTGCTGAAGGGATACGCGTCGAGCGGCATCAGCGGCTTGCCGCCCGCGATGAGTGCCGCCCACAACGTGTCGAGGCGTTCGCGCGCCTGCGCATCGCGCGCAGGATCGAAGTGGACCATGAACGATATCGATGGATTGAACGCAAACATCGGCCCGGCACTGATCGCCATGAACGGCTGACCACACAGCGTGAAGTGCACCAGGTCGCAATCGCCGGACGGCGTGTCGCGAAGACGAACGACGTGATCGATCGC
>JBDSBK010000260.1:0-17595 GCA_039921645.1 Dokdonella sp. | reverse complement strand
GCAGGCGAACAGCGCCGTCGACGCACTGGCGGCGATGAAGCCGGCAAATCCGGAGCAACTCGCGAACGCATTGCTCGCGCAAGCGCGTATTGCTTTGGCGCAACACGACAACGAAGCGGGCTGCGCGGCCGCGAATCAGGCGCTGGAACTTCGTCCACTCGATGATCCGAAAAGCGGATGGCGTCATGCTGAAGCCCAGGCGGTGCACGCGGAATGCCTCGCCGCGCGAAGAGAATTCATGCTGGCTCGCAGCGAATTGCAGGCCGCACTTGCGAGCTTGCAGCGTGCGCGTGGCACCCATCATTGGATGACACAGTCGGTGCTGCAAATGCTGCAGTCCTTGCCCAAGGCGTAGGCTGGAGCAGGCGATCCATCACCGCGAAAGCCCCAGAAGCATGTGCGGATGCATGAGATCGGTCACCACAGCAGTGTTCGCAAACGTGCCATGCCAATCAGCGCGCAGATTCCGACCCTGTTCACGCGCTGTCGCAGAGGCTAGTCAAGACGTTTGCGGAAGCGCGAAATGGCGGCCGTCATCATCACGGCCGTGAATGCGACCAACGCGACCACGTCGACCCACAACTCCCACAAGCTCGCCCCCCGCAACATCACGCCACGGATCAGGCGCAGGAAATGCGTCAGCGGCAACACTTCTGCGATCCATTGCACGACCCTGGGCATGCCGGCGAAGGGGAACATGAAGCCCGACAGCAGGATCGACGGCAGGAAGACGAAGAACGTCATCTGCATCGCCTGGAACTGCGATTGCGCGCGCGTCGAGATCAACAGACCCAGCGTCAGGTTGGCGAGGATCAATAGACCTGCCGCGATGTACACATCGAAGACACTGCCGCGCACCGGCACCGTGAAAAGCCACATGCCGAGGAGCAGGATCACTGTGGTTTGCACGAAACCGATGCCGACGAAAGGCAGCACCTTGCCGATCATCAGCTCGGCGCTGGTCAACGGCGTCGCGATCAGCAGTTCCATGTTGCCGCGCTCGCGTTCGCGCACGATGGCAACGCCGGTGAACAGCACCATCGTCATCGTCAGGATCACACCGATCAGTCCCGGCACGATGTTGATCGCCGAGCGCCGCTCCGGATTGTAGAAACTCACGACGCTGATCGGCGACGTCGGAGGTGTGCTCGTTGCGGGCGACTGCAGCGACGGTGCGGAACTGTCGAGCGGCGTGCGCGCCAGCTGTGCCGCTGCCGATTGCACCGCCGTATCGCTACCATCGACGAGCACCTGCACCGCCTCGCGCCCATCGATGCGCCGTCTCTCGAAATCCGGCGGTATCGCAATGCCGATGCTGATGCTGCCTGACCGGATCATCGCCATCAGTTCCTGCGGCGTGTCTACCGTCGCTACCGGCGACACGACGCCCGTTGCGAGCATGTCCATCACCAACGCACGCGAACCGGCGCTGTTGGACTGATCCGCGATGCCGGCATCGAGTCCGCGCAAGGTGAAGTTGATCGCATAGCCGAACAGCACCAGCTGCATCACGGGAATGCCGACGATCATCGCCAGCGTGATGCGATCACGGCGCATCTGGCGCAATTCCTTGATCACAATCGCCCACAGGCGTCGCATGTTCACGCGGCGCGCTCCTTGCCGACGTCGTCCGATCCCTGCTTTTTTCCACGGGTGACGGCAACGAACACGTCCTCCAGATTCGCAGGCACCGACGCAACATCCGCCTTCTGCCCCGCCTTCACGAGCGCATCCTGCAATTGCGCGGCGTCAGGCGATTTGCCGTCCGCCGATTCGCCGGCCCCCATCGTCAACACGCGCAGACTGTTGCCCACCTGTGCAACACCGAGCACCGAAGATACGTCGACCAGCACTCGCTGCGCCCGACGCGGATCGGCGGCCTCCACGATGAAAGTGCGTCCCTGCAATTTTCCGGTCAGCTGGGCCGGCGTGCCGTCCGCGACGAGCGCGCCCTGATTGATCACGGCAAGGCGATGGCAGCGCTCCGCCTCATCCATCAGATGCGTGGAGACCAGGATGGTCGTGCCGATATCGGCGAGCTCGAACAGTTTTTCCCAGAAGTCGCGTCGCGACTCCGGATCGACCGCACTGGTCGGTTCGTCGAGAAACAGCAGCTCCGGTTCGTGGATGACCGCACAGGCGAGCGCGAGGCGCTGCTTCTGCCCGCCGCTCAGGGTTCCGGCAAGTTGTTTCTGACGATCCTCGAAATGATATTTCCCGACCAGTTCATCAATGCGACCGCTGGTTTTCGTCTTCGGCACGCCCTGCACGGCGGCGATGAATTCCATGTTCTCGCGCACGGTGAGGTCTTCGAACAGCGAAAACTTCTGCGTCATGTAGCCGATGCGGCTGCGCAACGCTTCCGCTTGCGCCGGGATCGAGAGACCGAGCACGTTGATGTCGCCTGCCGTCGGCGTGAGCAGGCCGCACAGCATGCGGATCGTCGTCGACTTGCCCGAACCGTTCGGGCCGAGAAAGCCATAGACGTGGCGGGCAGGCACATCGAGATCGACGTTGTCGACGGCCACCAGGTTTCCGAAGCGCTTGGTCAGTCCGCGCGCGCGGATCGCCGTGCCGTCGTCGCCGCTGTTCATTTCGCAGGACCGGCAAATTCGATGCGTACCGGAATGCCAGCCGGCAGTTCCGCGGCATCGGCGCCCAGCGCAACTTCCGCCAGATAGCTCAGACGTGCCGCGTCGTCGCCGATCAATGCGTAGTACGGCGTGAATGCGGGCTCGCTGGTGATCATGCGTAATTTGCCGACGTAAGGTTTTTCACGACCGGCGACAAAAACCTGCAACGCATCGCCCACCTTCACGTTGGCGCGCTGCTGCTCCGGCACATAGATGCGTGCATACGGCGCCTCGCCGGTCAGCAGGATTGCCAGCGGCGCACCGATCGGCGCCTGATCACCCAGCTTGTAGGGAATACGATCGATGCGGCCCGCGCGTGGCGCAACCACGCTCAACTTTTCCAGCGTGATTTTCTGCGCTTCGGCCGTCGCGGCAGCCGCCGCAACCGCGGCCTCGCCCTGCGCGACCTGTTCCGGGCGCGTGCCGTGCAGCAGTTCGTCAAGCGCGGAACGCGCGGCGCGCACGTTGCCATCGGCATTGCCGGCAGCGGCGCGTGCGCGATCGAGGTCGGCCGCGGCAACATAGTTCTTGCCTTTCAACGGCAGCAAGCGATCGTAGTACGCGCGTGCTTCGCGGGCTTCCGCTTCCGCGGCGGAAAGTTTCGCACGCGCCTGCGCGATATCCTCGCTGCGCGGACCGGCCTTGAGCTCGGCCAGCGCTTCGCGTTGCTGCCGGGTTTGCGCCTGTGCGGCGTCGAGCTGGGATTGCGTGTGGGTCAGCTCCAGCTGCAACAGCGATTGACCGGCAACAACCTGCTCGCCCTCGCGCACATCAACTGAAACGATGCGTTCGGCAACCGGCGCGGGCAGCGTGATGCGATCGTACTCCAGGGTGCCAAGTGCCTGCGGTGGCGTTCTTGTGCAAGCCGCGAGCAATGTCATGCTCGCCAGAAGAAGAGTTGATTGACTCATCCGTATCTTCATCCTGGACATTCCTCGATCAACCGACACCAATACCGCGATCGAGCAGCGCGAGCGTGTGCCCGCGAAGCGTTGCCGCATCGATGTCGTCGGCATCGAAGATACGGCGCCAGATCGGCGCTCCCGCGGCCGGGAACATCGTCAAGCCGATCAGCGACACCACCAGCAGGCGTGGATCGAGATCGGCATTGACCCGCCCCTGCCGCTGCGCCATCGCGAAGCGCTGCGCCAGCATCAACGGCAACGCCGGCGCGATCTGGTTCACGAGCAATTCGCGCAACGCGCCCCCCTCGCACAACACCTCGCGTACCCACAGCGAAGGCAGCCAGGGATGCTCGGTGACGATGACTTCGATACCGCGCACGAATGCGGCAATCAACGCGGCGACATCGCCGTCCGTCTGCATCAACGTTTCGCGCAGACGTCCAAACGTCGGCAGCAGGCGCTCCGTGATCACCGCCTGCTGCAGCTGCGACTTGTCGCCGAAGTAGTAGTGCAGCATCGCTGGCGTCACGCCCGCTTCGGACGCAATCGCTCGCAACGGCGTCGCCGCCATGCCGACGCGCGCAAAACACACCAGCGCCGCATCGAGCAGACGCAATCGCTGATCCGGACTGTCGGCCAGAGGACGACCCGGTGCGCGTTTGGGCTGCGCACGCGGTCGACGTTTGGCCGCTGGAGCGGATGGATTCCTGCGCTGATTCATGTCCGTATTTAAATACATGTTTAATTAAATTGCAAGTCAATCGATTGATGCCCCGCATGGCCAGAAGCCGGCCGCGCCAATCCATATCGATTTGCGGATGCGTTCGCATCCAGTGCCCAAATGCGCACGCGCACTGCATCCTTCCACGCAGTCGCGTCGTATGTGATCACGAAGCCTGCCAATGGGCAGCGCAAGCGGGTCCGCCGATGAATCCCATCGCATCAGCGTCGTCGAAATGCAGCCGCAAATGCGCGCCGGCATTTTTCGTGGCTGCTGCGATGAGTTTTCTGCCGACACTATCGTCGGCGCTGGAACACTACGAGGGCGAAGCTTACGCCGCCGATGGCGGCCCCCTGCTGTATCGCGAATCGCATTGGCGCTATGACGAAGACGGCATCGCGCAGGACCTGGTGGTCTACCGATGTCCGGACGGAACGGCCTTTGCACGCAAGCGCCTGCACGCCACCACCGACATGCAAGCGCCCGACTTCGAATTGCACGATGCACGCAATGGCTACGTCGAAGGCGTCCGTGGCGACAACGGCTCGCGACAGGTATTCACGCGCACGAGCAACGCAACAGTCGAGCGCGCTGCAGCCATCGGAGGCAACGACAACCTGATCGTCGACGCCGGTTTCGACGCTTTCGTGCGCACTCATTGGGACACACTCGGCAGCCGCCCGGCGACGGTCTCGTTCGTCATTCCAAGCCGGCTCGAAGCGATGCGTTTCCAGGTGCGCGATGTCGGCGAGGAACGTCTCGGCACACGCATCGCGCGCCGTTTCCGCCTGTCCCTCGCAAGCTGGTATGGCGGCCTGCTCCCGCATATCGATGTCTTCTATGACGCCACATCAAGACGCCTGCTTCGCTACGAAGGAATCAGCAATCTGCGTGACGCAAACGCACGCAATGTCGTCGTGCGAATCGAATTTCCACAGCGCGAACACGACGTCCAGCCGACGGCAGCCGACATCGCGACTGCAGCGGGGACGCCGCTGACCGGGATCTGCCCGCTGTCATGAACAGCATCCTTTGTTCGCAGCGCACACAAACCGGCGACCACGATCCGCAACCGGCGACTTTTCATGCGGATGGTCAACCGATTCGCTTCGTTCGCAACCATCCCGGAGATCAAGCCAAGTGGCCAGCTTCTATCTTTACTTCAACGCGCTTCTCTACGCAGTGTTTGCGCTCTGGTGCACGTTCGCACCCGCACAAACGGCAAAAGCGGTCGGCTACGACGCACTGTCGCGCTCGGGCGAATCCGAATACCTCGTCGTGTACGGCGGTCTGCAGTTGGGCCTTGCGCTGTTTTTCTTCTACTGCGCGCGAGCCGGTGAACAGCGCATCGGCCTTATCCTCGCACTGGCAGTCTATGTACCCATCGTGCTCTACCGATGCATCACCGTTGCGCGGCAATGGCCGGTGTCGCCAACCACGCTCGGCACCGGCCTGCTCGAAATCGCACTTCTTCTCGGCGCGCTCGCAGCGTGGTGGCGCCTGCGCGCCTGAACGGTTCCGGTTGCGCATGGCCGGGAAATTCGTGACTATCCAGCGGACCAGCAAGGACGTGAGCGGCCGCATGAACGATTCGATCGACACGATCCCCTTGCCGCAGGATCCACTGCGCGATCTGCTCGTGGCAGTCGCCGGCGGGGATTCCGCCGCGTTCGAGAATCTGTACCGCTCGACATCCGCGAAGCTCTTCGGCATCTGCCTGCGCGTGGTCAAGCAGCGCAGCGAAGCCGAGGACGTGCTGCAGGATGTCTACACGACGATCTGGCGCAAGGCGAACCAGTACGACGCTGCGCGAGCCAGCGCGATCACGTGGCTTGCGATGATGGCGCGCAACAAGGCGATCGATCGCGTAAGGGCCAGCGGAATCGAGCGCAATTCCGCGCCACTGGATCTGGCCGAGGAACTCCACGACCAGAGCCCGGGCGCGCAGGCCATCGCGGAAACCAGCGATGAGAACAAACGCCTGAATGCGTGCCTGGACGAACTCGAAGTGCAGCGTCGCAACCTCATCCGCGTCGCGTTCTTCGAAGGCGCGACCTATGAGGAGCTCGCCGCGCGCAGCGGCTCGCCGCTCGGCACGGTCAAGAGCTGGATACGACGCGGGCTGCTGCGCCTCAAGGCGTGCCTCGAACGATGAACACGACCGCCGACAACATGGGAACCGACGCGCCGGAACGTGGCGACCTCGCAGCCGAATACGTACTTGGCGTGCTCGACGCAGCCGGACGCCGGACTGCCGTGCAACGCATGGCGCGCGAACCCGCGTTTGCGTACGACGTCGCCGCTTGGGAATCGCGCCTGACATCGCTGGTCGAGGAAATCACGCCGGTGCCCCCACCGTTTGCCCTCTGGCCGCGAATCCTTTCCGCGGTCGGCCTGCCGGCAGAAGATCGCACGCGTGCAAGCAGCAGTCGCACTGAAGCGCGACCGTCGTTGTGGCAGAGCGCCGCGTTGTGGCGCTGGCTCACGGCAGGTGGATTCGCGGCGGCTGCCGCAAGTCTCGCGATGCTGCTCCTCACGCCGCAGGTCCTGCCACCGCCGCCGCCAACGACAGCGCCGATGGTCGCCAAGATGGTGCAGGACGACGGCAAGTCGCTATACCTTGCAACCGTCGACGCACGCCTCGGAACGATGGTGGTGCAGCCGACGACCGTGGATATTCCGCCGGGTCGCGTCGCCGAATTGTGGCTGATTCCGCCCGGCGACATACCGCATTCGCTGGGCGTGCTCGATTCGACCAAGGCGAATTCCGTCGTCGTGCCGAAGAACCTGATCGCCGCCCTGGGGCCGCATGCGATCGTCGCCGTCACGGTCGAACCGCCCGGAGGCGGCCCCGGCGGCAAGCCGACCGGACCGATCATCGCGAAAGGCGAAATCTCGCTGCTCTGACGCGGCGGGAACAACCGTCCGGTTTCCACGGGAACCGGGCGCCGGGCTTTTCGATCCCGGCGTGTGCCGTCGAACACCTCACTGCGGTGCGACGGGCCCGGTTTCCGACTGCATCCAAACCTGCCGCTGGTGCGTAGTTTCGTTCGACTCCCGCGGGGAAATCGAACGATGCCGACCCAACCGATCCATGAAGCCAGCGCGCAGAGTGCGATCGTCGCAGCCCCGCTCGTGCAGCGCGTCTGCGCAACGCTGAAACGTTGGTTCGATACCGAGGCCGAGGTCGAACTCGACGAACGCGCCGACCGCATCGACTGGCTGCGCACGTTGCCGTTCCTCGGCATGCACGTCGCCTGCATCGGTGTGTTTTTCGTCGGCGTTTCACGCTTCGCGATCGCGACGGCGATCGCGCTGTATGCGATCCGCATGTTCGCCCTGACCGGCTTCTATCACCGCTACTTCGCGCACAAGGCGTTTCGCGCGTCGCGTGGCGTGCAGTTCGTGTTTGCGTTGATCGGCGCTGCATGCGTGCAGCGCGGACCCCTGTGGTGGGCCGCGCACCATCGCAATCACCATCGCCATGCCGATACCGAACGTGACCTGCATTCGCCGCGTCACGGTTTCCTGTGGAGTCACATGGGCTGGTTCCTGACCCGCCGCGCGTTCCGCACGGATCTTTCGATGGTGAGCGACTTCGCGCGTTTTCCCGAACTGCGCGTGCTCGATCGTTTCGACATCCTGGCGCCGGTGCTGCTCGCCGTCGCGCTGTACGCGTCCGGTGCGTGGCTCGCTGTAGCGCACCCTGCCTTGCATACGAATGGCGCACAACTGCTGGTATGGGGTTTCTTCGTTTCCACCATCGTGCTGTTCCATGCAACCGTCACGATCAACTCGCTTGCGCATCGCTTCGGTCGACGCCGTTACGAAACGCGCGACCACAGTCGCAACAACTGGCTGCTCGCACTGATCACGTTCGGCGAAGGCTGGCACAACAACCATCACTTTTTCCCCGGGTCGGCTCGACAGGGTTTCCGCTGGTGGGAGTTCGATTTCACCTGGTACATCCTGCGCGCGCTCGCGCTGCTCGGGATCGTGCACGGCCTGAAGCCGGTGCCCGCCTGGGTGCTCACGCGCGCGGAGTATTAATCCGGTGCGCATCGCGGTCATTGGCTCCGGCATTGCAGGTCTCGCACCGGCGTGGCTGCTGTCGCGCGCGCACGATGTGGTGCTGTTCGAGGCGAGCGACTATCTCGGTGGCCACACGCATACCCACGATGTCATCGTCGATGGTCGCAAGTTTGCCGTCGACACCGGGTTCATCGTGTTCAACCCGGACCACTACCCGCTGCTGACGCGTCTGTTCGGCGAGCTCGGCGTGCCGTCGCGTGCAACCACGATGAGCTTCTCCGTACAGGACGCGGCGAGCGGCCTCGAGTACAACGCCGGCAGCCTGGATGGGCTCTTCTGCCAGCGCAGCAATCTGCTGCGGCCGACATTCCTGCGCATGGTCGCCGACATCCTGCGCTTCTATCGCGAGGCTTCCGCATTGCTCGACGACGAGCAAGAACAACGCTCGCTGGGCGAGTACCTGAAGCAGAATCGCTACTCGGACGCATTCCGCGACCTGCACATCGTGCCGATGGCATCCGCGCTGTGGTCGTCGTCCGCTGCACGGATCCTCGATTTTCCGATCCGGCATCTGGTGCGCTTCATGGAAAACCACCAGATGCTGCAGGTCAGCGAGCGCCCGCAGTGGCGCGTCGTCGACGGCGGTTCGCGCACCTATGTCCGCGCCCTGCGCGCGAAATGGCGTGTCGAGGAACGCCTTTCGTGTCCCGTCACCGGCGTTCGTCGCAGCGACGGAAAAGTGCAGATCACAAGCAAACACGGCGGTGAGCAATTCGACCAGGTCGTATTCGCGTGTCACAGCGACCAGGCACTTGCGCTGCTCGCCGATCCAACCGACGACGAGCGCGCGATCCTCGGTGCGATGGCGTACCAGCGCAACGACGTCGTGCTGCATACGGATGCGCGTCTGCTGCCGCGCAACCGCAAGGCCTGGGCTGCATGGAATGCCTTCGTCCCGAACGGGACGGATACCGATTGCACGGTCAGCTACTGCATGAACATCCTGCAGTCGATCAATGCGCCGCGACCGCTCATCGTGACGCTCAATCGCAGCGCCGATATCGATCCGGCAACGATCCTGTGGCGCGGAAACTACGACCATCCCTTGCAGACCCAGGCCTCGGCGAACGCGCAGCAACGCAAGGCGGCAATCCAGGGCCGCAACGCAACGTGGTTCGCCGGCGCCTACTGGGGCTACGGCTTTCACGAAGACGGCATCCGCAGCGGCGTCGACGTCGCGCGCGGACTGGGAGCGGCATGGCTGTGAATCGCCACGCCGCCGCTACCGCTGCGCTTCGCGAAGTCGGCGGAGAAATGTTGGCGGACACCGGATCCGCGCGTTCGTCGAGCGCCTTCCGCTCCGTCGCAGATACCGCGCCGCTCGCAAGTGCAATCTACGAAGGCTGGGTGCGCCATCGCCGCCATGCGCCGCATGCGAATGCATTCAGCTATCGCATGTACATGCTGTACATCGATCTTGCCGAACTCGAACATCTGTTCGACCGACGCTGGTTGTGGTCGCACGGCCGACGCAACGTCGCCGAGTTCCGTCGCGGCGACTACTTCGGCGATCCGGCGCAATCGCTCGACGATGCCGTACGTGATCGCGTCGCCCTTGAAACCGGCCAGCGCCCGAACGGACCGATCCGCCTGCTTACACACCTGCGCTATTTCGGTCTCGCGTTCAATCCGGTGAGCTTCTACTACTGCTACGCCGAAGACGGCGTCACGCTCCAAGCGATTCTCGCCGAGATCACCAATACGCCGTGGAAAGAGCGTCATGCGTACGTTCTTGCCGTCGGCCAGGCGAGCCGCAAAGGACGCACTTTCCACTGGGACTTCCGCAAGGCATTCCACGTCTCCCCATTCGTGCCGATGCAGCGCGACTACGCCTGGAGTTTCAGCGTGCCCGCTGAAAACCTTTGCGTGCACATGGACGTGATCGATCACGCGATCGAAGGTCGCCCGCGCGAACTCGACGCAACTCTCGTATTGAAACGCCATGAATTTTGCCGCGCGAATCTTTCGCGCGTGCTTTTCCGATATCCATTCATGACCTTCAAGGTGATCGCCGCGATCCACTGGCAGGCGCTGCGCATCCTGTTGCGCGGAAATCCCGTTCACGACCATCCAGACAACAAGGAGCACGACCGATGAGCTTCGATACCCTGCTCGCCGCTGCGCCGGAAAGCGCGCTGCGCGGACCGTCGACGATCGAGCGCATCACGCGCGACCGCCTGCTGGCTTCGCTCGAGGACTTGCGCGAATGCCACCTGGTGGTCGAAGACGATGCTGGCGCGCGTACGTTCGGCCTGCCTGCGGGCACACCGTCGGACACGCTGCACGCCAGCGTGCGCGTGCACGATCCTGCGTTCTACCGAATGACGGCACTCAACGGCAGTGTCGGTGCCGGCGAAGCGTTCATGGACGGATTGTGGGATTGCGACGACCTGGTTTCACTGATACGCATCCTCGTGCGCAATCGCGATCATCTCGATGCGATGGAAACCGGCCTGGCACGGCTGGGCGGCAGCGCGATGAAGGTACTGCATGCGTTGTCGCGCAATACGCGCAGCGGCAGCCGCCGCAACATCGCCGCGCATTACGATCTCGGCAACGACTTGTTCAAGCTGTTCCTCGACAAAAACCTCATGTATTCGTCTGCGCTGTACGAGAGTGAGGACGATACCCTCGAGGTTGCATCGACACGCAAGCTCGACCGCATCTGCCGCAAGCTCGCACTCGGACCGAATGATCATGTAGTCGAGATCGGCACTGGCTGGGGCGGTTTCGCGATCCACGCGGCGAAGCACTACGGCTGCCGCGTGACGACAACGACGATTTCCAAGGAGCAGCACGCGCTCGCGACCGAACGCGTGGCCGCTGCGGGCTTGGGAGATCGCGTCGACCTGCTTCTCGAGGACTATCGGGAATTGCACGGCCGCTACGATCGCCTGGTCTCGATCGAGATGATCGAAGCGATCGGCCATCAATACCTCGACACGTATTTCAGCAAGGTCGGAGGTTTGCTCGAGCCCGATGGCGCGGCCATGATCCAGGCGATCACGATCGAAGACCATCGCTATGCGCAAGCGCTGCGCTCGGTCGATTTCATCAAACGCCATGTATTCCCAGGCAGCTTCATTCCCTCGATCAGCGCGATGCTGGGCTCGGTCGCACGCAACGGCGATCTGAAGCTCTTCAATCTCGAAGACATCGGGCCAAGTTATGCGCTTACGCTGAAGGCATGGCGCGAGAGATTTCTCGCGCGACGCAGCGAAGCGATGGCGCTCGGCTATCCGGAACGCTTTGCACGCATGTGGGAGTTCTACATGGCGTATTGCGAAGGCGGCTTCCGCGAACGATCGATCGGTGTCGTGCAGATGTTGCTGACGCGGCCGCGCTCGCAACTCGCGCAATTCGCGCCTGCGCTGTCGACATCATGAGCAAGCGCACGGGAATCTGGATCAATGCGATCGCTTTCCAGCTCGCATGGACCTGCGCCGTGGCCGGGGCTGCGTACGGCACCGCGTGGGCGGGGCCGATCGTGGTCGGCTTGTTCGCCATCTATCAGCTCGGGGTGTCGCACAACGCGCGCAACGATGCCTGCCTGATCGCGTTCGCGCTCGTGCTCGGAGCGATTTCCGATTCCTGGCTCGCGCATGCGCAGATCGTGCACTACGCGTCGCCATGGCCGAGCGAGGCGTTCGCGCCCGTCTGGATCCTCGCACTGTGGGTCAATCTCGCGCTGACCATCAATCATTCGCTCGCGTTCCTGCAGCGCAACCTCTACGTCGCCGCAATTCTCGGCGCGCTCGGTGCGCCGCTGTCGTATTCGATCGCTGCACATGCGTGGCACGCGGTGTGGCTCGCCGAACCGCATGCCACGACGTTGCTGACACTGGCCATGCTCTGGATGTTCGCGACGCCGTCTCTGTGCGCCGTCGCACGTGCTCTCGCGCATCGCGGATCGTCGCGCAATCTCACCGCCACGCAGGAAACCGCGCCATGAACCTGTGGCCGATTCTCATCGTGTGGCCCATCGCCAGCGCCGTCATGCTGGTCGGTTGGCTGCGCCAAAAGCACACGCGCAATGCCGGCATCGTCGATGTGCTGTGGTCGGCCTGCATGGCCGGCGCTGCGTTGTTTTATGCGAGCGTCGGGGCCGGTGCGGCGATGCCACGGATTCTCGTCGCCCTGCTCGGCGGCATCTGGGGCATTCGACTCGCGCTGCACCTGCTGCATCGTGTCGGCAGCGAACCCGAGGACGGTCGCTATCGTTACCTGCGCGAGCACTGGCACGACGACCAGCGTCGCTTCTTCGGTTTTTTCATGGCGCAGGCGCTTGCGACGGCACTCTATTCGCTGCCGTTCTGGATTGCCGCGAACAACAACGCGGACGGGTGGACGGCATGGTCGACGCTGGCCGTCTTGGTCTGGCTCGTGAGCCTGGCAGGCGAGACGATTGCCGACCGTCAGCTCGCTGCGTTCCGCGCCGCTCCTGGCAATCGCGGCAAGACCTGCCGGGCAGGCCTGTGGCGCTATTCGCGCCACCCGAATTACTTCTTCGAATGGCTGCACTGGTTCACTTATGTATTTGTCGCCATAGGTGCGGGCCCGCTGCTGGTCGGTGCAAGTTTCATCGGGCCTGCGCTGATGCTCGCTTCCCTCTACTGGTTCACGGGCATTCCTTTCACCGAAGCGCAGGCACTGCGCTCCCGCGGCGACGACTACCGCAATTACCAGCGCACGACGAGCGCGCTTATTCCCTGGTTTCCGAAGGAGCAATGAGATGACAACCGAAATCCTGGCGTCGCGGCAAGCGAAGGCGCGCGATGACGAACGCGATGCACACGTCAGCGCGTGGTCGCCGATCGCCCTCGCCGAACGCGGCTTGCTGCCCGACAATCTCATTCGCCTCGGCATCCGACGACTCTGCGCCGATCGCTTGCGCAGCGAATTCGGCGACAGCCTGGAGTCTGCGTGGGAACGCTTTCGCACGGTGCTCGGCGATCTCGGCACGAGCTCGATCGCCATCGAAACCGATGCCGCCAATGCGCAGCACTACGAGTTGCCGCCGCGCTTCTTCGAGCTGTGCCTGGGTCGCAGGCTGAAATACAGTGCCTGCTACTGGGACGAGACGACGGCGGATCTCGATGCAGCGGAGGAACGCATGCTTGCCGTCTATGCCGAGCGCGCCCAGCTCGCCGACGGCCAGCACATCCTCGAACTCGGTTGCGGCTGGGGCTCGCTGACGCTGTGGATGGCGGAGCACTATCCGGATTCGCGGATTACCGCCGTCTCCAATTCACGTCCACAGCGCGAATTCATCGAGGCGCGCTGTCGCGATCGCGGTTTCGCGAACGTGCGCGTGATTACCGAGGACGTCAATCAATTGCAACTGACGTCGGGCCAGTTCGAGCGCGCGGTCTCGATCGAGATGTTCGAGCATGTGCGCAACTACGATCATTTGCTTTTGCGCATCGCTGGCTGGCTGCGTCCGGGCGGCAAGCTGTTCGTGCACATCTTCTGTCATCGCGAACTGATGTACCCCTTCGAGACGGACGGCAAGGACGACTGGATGGGGAAATACTTCTTTACCGGCGGATTGATGCCCGCGGCGGACACGCTGCTGCATTTCCAGCGCGACCTGACGGTCGAAGAGCAATGGCGCTTGTCGGGCACGCACTACGAAAAAACGGCGAATGCGTGGCTGCTCAAGCAGGACCGTCATCGAGACGAAGTCCTGCGCGTGCTCGGCGATGCATACGGGCCGGATGCGAAATTGTGGAACCAGCGCTGGCGCATGTTCTGGATGGCGTGCGCGGAGTTGTTCGGCTACGACGACGGCAACGAGTGGATGGTCGGGCACTACCGGTTCGCGAAGCCGTAGTCTCGGACGCCGATACGCGGCCGGGGTTCCCGCGCGTTTCGGCGGAAACGCCAACTGCGCGCGGCACTAGAGGACCATCTCGAAACCGTTGCCGAAAATTCGATCATTGGAAACGGAGGTGTTGATCAAAATGCTCAAGGTACCGGAGCCAGCGTTCGTCACCACCAGATCCGGCCTTCCGTCGCCATTGAAATCGCCTTCCGCGATGGACGAGGGATGGTCGAGGCCACCGGTGACCGTCAGCGCAGCATCGAAACCGAGATTGCCGACCGTGCGTGTGCGCATCACCGCAACACTGTTGTCGTTGTAGTTGGCCAGCGCCAGATCGGGGAAGCTGTCGCCGTCCAGATCGGTCACTACAGCGGAGTCGGGATAGGCGCCTACCGCGCCCGCACTGTAGATCGCTGCGGCCTGGAAGCTGCCGTCACCGTTGCCATACTGCAGCGAGATATCGCCGTCATTGACTCGGGAAATGGCCAGATCGTTTTTCCCATCCTTGTTGAAGTCCGCGATGACAATGGCATCCGCGCTCGCGGTAGCGAATGGTCCATGCACCGCAAATCCGCCGCCGCCATCGCCCAGATAGACGGAATACTCGTTGCTGCCGGAGCCGGTGAAGACCAGATCGGTATCGCCGCCGGTGGTCAGCACGCCGGACGCGATACCCGTCGGCACGTCGCCGGGCGAGAGTGACGCCATGGCACCCGCCACGAACGTACCGTCGCCGTTGTTTCGCAACAGGGACAGAGATCCGCAAGACGCAAATGGCGGCGTGCAAACGTTGCCGTTGTTGGCGGTGACCAGATCGACGAAACCGTCCGGATCGAAACTGCCTGCAGCCAGGCGATACGGCGAGGGCCCGACCGCATAGGCTACCGCTGCGCTGAAGGTCGCGTTGCCGTTTCCCAGCAAGATGGAAACCGCACTGCCGCCGTGATTTGCAACCGCGAGATCGAGTTTGCCATCGTGGTTCAGGTCGGCCGCGACAATCGCAACCGGCTCGTTGCCGACCACGTAACTGATCGCGAAGCTGAAGGCTCCAAGGCCGTTGCCGCTGTAGATATAGACGCGGTTGTTGCCAAGCATCGCCACAGCCAGGTCAAGCTTTCCGTCGGCATTGAAATCACCGACCGCGATGGCGTACGGAGTGGGCCCGGTTGGCATCGGCGTCTGCGCCTCGAACGCGATTTGCGCGGATGCCTGGATGGTTGCGACGACGAGAATGCCTGCCAGTGCGTTCCGCGCGATCGCAAAGACTTGGTGGCGAATTCCAGGGTCCAGCCGGTCGCATTTCGACGATTGCATGATCATGTGCTCCTCGGACGACGCCGAGCCTGCCGATCAGGTCGCACGCGTCGATACCTGTGGCTACGCTGTTTGGCGGCAACTACTGACATCCGTGGTTGAGTCACCGTCGGACAGCGACGCCGCGCGGTCTGGCGCCATTCGCGGACGCGCGCTAACCTCGCGCGCTTATGACCGAATCCACCCATCACGATTTCACCCTCGATCCCGCCCACGGCGAGCGTCTCGCCAATCTTGCCGGCCCGTTCGACGAACACCTGCGCCAGATCGAGTTGCGCCTCGGCATCGAGATCACCTATCGCGGAAATATTTTCCGCGTCACCGGGGCCGTGCATGCGGTGAAGGTTGGCGAGCGGGTTCTGCGGGCGCTGTACGACGCGACCGACAGCGAGACGCTGAACGCCGCACAAATCCACCTGCATCTGTCCGAATCGGGCATCGATGCACTGGATTCACGGGCTGCGGAAGGCGCGCAGGAAGTCGCGGTGAAAGTAAAACGCGGCCTGATCCGCGGTCGCGGCGCTAACCAGACGCGCTATCTGCATGCAATCGCGACACACGACATCAACTTCGGCATTGGGCCGGCCGGTACCGGCAAGACGTATCTCGCGGTCGCGATGGCCGTCGATGCGCTCAACGACAATCGCGTGCAACGCATGATCCTCGTGCGTCCGGCGGTCGAGGCGGGCGAAAAACTCGGCTTCCTGCCCGGCGACCTCACACAAAAGGTCGACCCCTATCTCCGTCCGCTCTACGACGCGCTGTACGAAATGCTCGGCATCGACAAGGTGATGAAGCTGATCGAGCGCAACGTGATCGAAATCGCGCCGCTCGCGTACATGCGCGGACGTACCTTGAACGACGCGTTCGTTATCCTCGACGAGGCGCAGAACACCACGGTGGAGCAGATGAAGATGTTCCTGACCCGGATCGGTTTCGGTTCGGTCGCGGTGGTCACCGGCGACATGACCCAGACCGACCTGCCCAAGCACGTGAAATCCGGATTGCGCGATGCGGTGGACGTGCTGCACGAAGTCGAAGGCGTCAGCTTCACGTTCTTCACTGCGAAGGATGTCGTGCGCCACCCGCTGGTGCAGCGCATCGTGCGTGCGTACGAGCAACGTGAACTCGAAAAGCAGGCTACCGAGGCAAAAGGCCGTGAAAGCTGAACCGTCATCCCGGCGCGCGAAGGCGGCGGCGCGCGACGCCATCGGTGCAACCAGGATCTGCCTGTGGCTGAAAAACGAAGCGGGACGCAAAGACGTGCCGGTCCTGCGTTCGTTCGAGAACTGGATCGCTGCGATTCCCGAGTTGCTTGAGCGCGACAGATGGACCGAGGTCAACATCCTCATTGTCGATCGGGCTGCAGGGCGCCGCTACAACCGCGAATTCCGCTCGCGCGACTACGCCACCAACGTGCTGAGTTTTCCGTACGAGGCCGCTCCGGGCGAACACGCCGGCCTGCTTGGCGACATCGTGATCTGCGCGCCGGTGGTCTTGCGAGAGGCGCGCGAACAGCGCAAGGCGTCGCGCGATCATTTCGCGCATTTGACCATCCATGGCGTGCTCCATCTGCTCGGTTACGACCACGAGACCGCGCGTGACGCCAAACGGATGGAGAGCCTGGAGCGCGACGTGCTGGCCGGCCTCGGTATCGCCGATCCGTACGCGATCGGCTCGTGACCTGCAGCAGCGGCTTCAGGCGCGAATCGTTGAAAATCAAGGGCATTGCGGCGGAAGCCGCTCCCACGAAACGCCCCTGGATGCGTCGCGGCGACCCGCGCAAGTGACTGCCGGGTCGCCCTGCAACTCATCCGCAAACCGGCTTTGCTACACTGCGGCCCCGCCCGCGTGGGCTTGCACGTTGTTCAAATGAGCGAGGATCCCCCTAGTACCCCCCCGCCACGATCGTGGTTCGAGCGCATCTCACAAGCGCTATCCGGGGAACCGCAGAGCCGCGAGGAACTCATCGAGGAGCTGCGTCACGCACAGGCCAACGGCCTGATGTCGAACGACACGTTGTCCATGGTCGAGGGCGCGATCGAGGTCGCCGACCTCACCGTCGCCGACGTCATGGTGCCGCGTGCGCAAATGGTTTCGCTGCCG
>JBDSBK010000259.1:0-5647 GCA_039921645.1 Dokdonella sp. | reverse complement strand
TGAAGTTCGAACCGCCTTCTGCCGGATTGCCGTCCACACCGGAAAGCAGGAATTGGTTGTCCTGCGCAGTTCCGGGGGCGCCTACCGGTTCATCAACCGAGCCAAAACGAATCGGCGTTCCACGAATCACCGGATTACCTTGGCGATCCTGCGCCTTTGCCGTGATCGCAAGACTCAGCGTTGCATCGGGATTCGAAGGAATGGCGTTCGGATCTCCCGATACATCGCCGGAAACCGCCGCGCAAGGATCGGTGATGCAATTGATCGTGATGCCGGGCAAATTCGGCGCGGCCAGCGACGAGGTCAGCTGGAGGCTGTAGAGCTTGCCGTCGGACACGATAATCGAGGTGGTCGACGAAACGGGGTCCTGAATGCCGTTGCTGACATTGTTGTCCGCGCGATCCACCGTAGCTCGAATCTGTATCGGTCCTTGCGGCGTACCTTCGCCCGCCTGGAAAGAAGCTGTAGCGACACCTTGGACGGTGTGCGACTTTACCGAAGTACCGGATGCTGAACCGCTGGCTGAGTTCGTCGACAGCCGCGCATCGCCCGCCGTGCCGATAATGTCGTATTGAATATTGTCGACACCTGCAGCTGGATTGGGAACAAACTGCCCGCCACCGTCGCGGACTGTGGCACCAATCGATGACGTACTCCCTCCGCCGGAGCTTGGCAGATATACACCTGCAGGTAACGGGACCAACTCAACGCTGGCTGGGGCGGTGCCGACGCCACTGGTCACTGTGAACGCCAGTGTGGCGCTGATCGTTCGCGATGTGGTCGGATCCTGCATCGAAGCAGTCACGACCGCAGTTCCGGCAACATCCAATGCATTCACCCAAGCCGTGGCGACGCCATTGGTCCCCTTGATCGTGAAGCTTCCCCACAGCGTATTGCCGTCAGGGTTGTCGCTGTTAACGAGGAACGAAAGCGCAGCGACGTTGACCGGCGAAACGCTGACCGAAACGTCATGACCTATCAGCAACGTACCGTCCGCATTGCGCGACGTGATCGTCAACTCGGCCTGGTTCGGGCCGTGATCAGTTGCCGAGTAGCCGCCCGTATTGGTTGGCAAGCTTCTAGTCGTCGCTGCTATGGTAATTGTTCCGCTTTGAGGCGGTGTAAGTGCGCCGTGTCCATCGCCACCACCGCCGCCGCAGCTGGCCAAAGTCAGGCTGGCGAGTAGCAGCCCAAAAGTCTTGCCGAAAAAATTCATGTTGGATCTCCGAGCCTGCATATTCGTTTCACGCCTGATTCCGGAACGGCATCGTGCGCGTTGTTCGTTACACCATCCGGTCATTTGAGACTATCGCTCAGAATGCGCGGGGTGACGAAGATCAGGAGCTCCGCCTTGGTGTCGTTGCGACTATTGTGCTTGAACAAATTCCCGAGCACCGGTACATCGCCGAGCAGCGGCACCTTCTTGAGTGCGTCGGTTTTGCTGACTTCGTAGACACCACCGAGAACGACTGTCTGACCATTGTCGACCAGCACCTCGGTACTGACTTCACGCTTGTCGATCGTCGGTGTCTGACCACCGCCGGGGCTGTCCACATACCCCGCAATGTTGTCCTTCTTCACGTTGAGATTGAGCACAACGCGATCGTCCGCGGTAATGGTCGGGGTGACCTTGAGTTCGAGCACCACGTCCTTGAAGTTCACCGTCGGAGTGCCTAGGCCGCCCGCACCTGACTGGAAAGTCACGTAGCCCACTTCCTGACCCTGCTTGATGTCGGCCTCCCGCTGGTTCGCTGTGACGACACGAGGACTGGAAATGACTTCGCTGCGACCCTCGGTCTGCGCGGCCGATAGTTCCAGGTCGAGCAGGTAATCGGCACCAAGAATGGCGAGACCGAAACTGCCGGCTGCAGCCTGGGCAGGCATGTTGACGTTGAGACGGCTTGGAAGATTTGGCACCGAAATGCCACCGCCCGGGCCCCCCGGCGCAACGATCGGCAAACCTCGACCTGGACCATTGAAGCGGTTGCCAAGTGCGATGTTGCTCATTGCGTCGGTAGCGATAGCGGTACCTGAAGTGCTCACCACGTTGCCGTTGCTTGTTTCATAACCGCCACTGACACCGAACTTGACGCCCAACTCGCGTGCGAAACTGTCCGTCGCGATCACGATGCGTGACTCGATAAGCACCTGCTGCACCGGCCGATCGAGTACGGCAATCAATTGGCGAATTTCCTGGATTTTGGACGGTATGTCGCTGACAAGAAGGGTATTGGTACGATCGTCAAACGTTACGCTGCCTCGGGACGACAAGAAACCGCGCTGCTGACTGGCCGCGCTTCCACCTCCAGCAGCGCCGGCAGTATTGGACTGCTTAATGTCCGAAGTCATCAGGGCGGCAACGTCTTTCGCCTTGCCATAACTGATTGGAATGTAGTCCGAAATCAGCGCTTCCTTGTCTTCCATCTTGAGACGAGCATCGGCGATCGCTTCTTCGCGTTCGGCCAGCTCCTTCTGCGGCGCAACCCAGATCACATTGCCACGGCGTCGCTTGTCGAGCCCCTTCGCCTGCAAAACAATGTCAAGCGCCTGGTCCCATGGCACATTGATCAAACGGAGCGTGACATTGCCTTGCACGCTGTCGGAGACGACGATATTGAGATCTGAAACATCGGCAATCAACTGCAGCACGGAGCGCGCAGGAATGTCCTGGAAGTTGAATGTGACGCGGCTGCCGGAATACTCCGGCTCGGCATTCTTGCCCTTGAGTTTCGGATCATCTTTTTTTGGCGAAATCTCGACGACGTACTCGCTTCCAGTCTGGTAAGCGAGTTGTTCGAACGGCTGCTTGGCGACGATCTGCATGTGCACGCCGGTGCCGCGCGCACGCGTATCGATCGATTGTACCGGCGTGGCGAAATCAAGCACGTCAAGATGTTGCGCCTGATTCGGCGGCAGTCTCGCGTTGATCAGGTCCAGGTTGATCGTGCCGCCTTCGCGCTTGAGGTTCGCGGCAGCGCCGAGACCGTTGAAGCTGATCACGATGCGTCCTTCGCCGTTCTTGCCGCGACGGAAATCGATGTTCGAAACTTCAACATTCTGTGAAGAACTTACCGCCTTGGTCGGATCGGCTTTGGCTGCCGCAGCTGCCACCGTGGTTGAACCGATCACGCCGTTGTTGATAACGAGGACGAGATTGTTGCCGTTGACTCGCGTGTCGTAGCCGGCGACGCGGAAGAGGTCGATGACGACCCGCGTGCGTCCCGCGGCTTCGATTGCGGAGATGCCCGACGTTGCGCCGGCACCGACGTCGACGTGACGCTTTGCAAATCCGTTGCGGGTGTCAGCGAAGTCGAGGGCGATGCTCGGCGGTGTCTCGGTCGAGAACACCTGCGGCGCGCTGATCGGGCTCGCGAATTTCAATGTCACCTCGACCTTGCCACCAGGCAACGCCGTGTAGCTGAGATCTTCCAGCACGTTTTCGGCTTGCGCCGCGCTGCTCAACACAAAGCCGAACAGTAGCAGCAGCCAGAGCAAACACGGCTTTATCGCCTGGACGGCGAACCTGCGCTCGGAGGTAGCAGCGAATGTCGTGGTCATGAGATTTGTCCCCAATGAATCGATCATTTCTTGGTGTCGCCCAGGGCAATCGTCGCTTGCCGCTCCATCCAGCTGCCGGCTCCGTTTGGAACCAGTTCAACCAGATCGATGCGGTCCTCTTCGATGGCGGTGACGCGGCCGTAGTTCTGGCCTAGATAGTTGCCGAGGTGCACGCGATGCACAACTCCGTCCGGATCCCTCACGAGCCCCTCGATCTTCTTCGCCATACCGAGTGTCCCTGACATTTTCAATCCATCGAGCGGGAAGGATTCGAGCGGTTCGCGTGGTCTGTTTTGATCGGGATGCGGACCATTGCTGGCGTTCTGTTCCTGCTCCTCTGCACTCAGAGCGAACGGATCTCGCAGGTCCTGATCCTTGTACAAGAACGTCTCAAACGTCTTGATCACCGGCAATGGCTGCAATGGCGCACCTTTCTTTGCTTTTTCGCGAGCGACCCACTGCTGCGGATCATCGCTTGATCCACATCCGACAAGCGTGAGCAGTGCGGCAACCAAGGCAAGTCGAGAAACAAAAACGATACCGGTGGTCATGTCATTTCCCTCCAGCCGCGGGTGCGGCGGCAGGCTTGGCGCCGGGATTCCTGGCATCCGCAGCCTGTTTCACAGTCGCCTGTTCCTCGTCATCGAGATACCTGTACGTCTTGACCGTGCCTTCGAGCAACAACTCGCTGACAGCCGAAGGCGATGTGGACGCAGGCACGCCGTTGGTCCTGACGAATGGTTTCAGCGAAACGTCATGCATCGTCAGGATCACCACACGCGGCAATGACGCAACGCTGCTGACAAATGCGCCAAACTGATGATAAGTACCGCGCATCTTCAGCTGGATCGGCTTTTCCGCGTAGAAGTCTTTCATGACTTCCCCGCCCGGCTGGAAAAGTTGGGTTTCAATACCTGCGCCAAGCGCTGCTTGCGTTATGTCATTCAGAAGATCAGGCATTTCGGTCTTGCTCGGCAACTGACGCAACATCGTCTGTAGCATCTCGGTCATGTCATCGAGCTGCTTGCGATATGCCTCGAGGTTGACAACCTTGGCCTGCTTGTCGGAGAAGTCCTTGCGCAGCGTGATTTCCTTCTGCTCCGAACTCTTGAGCGTTTCCTGCTGGACACTGACCTCGAAATACCAGCCAAAGAACACGATTAGCGCGACGATAAGGCTGGCAAAGAAGAATTTGACTGATTTCGGCCAGCCACCGATGTTGTTCCGATCCAGATTGCGCAAGTCGTCGAGGAAGCTCATTTCTTCTCCCCCGTAGCCGGAGTCTTCAATGGCGGTGCCGGTTCCGTCGTCGTGCTATCGGCCGCCGAAGCTGCTGGCACGGCGGGCTTTGCGGTCAACTTACCGGCTGCATTTTCGAGCTGTGCGCCAAGCGCGGGCTTGTTTTCATCGGCGGCCGGGGATTTCGCCGCTGCCGGAGGCGGCTTCGCTGACGTCGGCGTAGCTACCGCCCCGCTGTCTTCCGCATCGGCGTCCTTGTCACCCTTTGGCTTGTGTAGCGCGACGTCGAGCGAAAACGCATAGGGCATCTTCTTCTCGATGTCCTTGGTGCCGGCCTTGTTCTCGATCTTGCGCAGTTCCGTATGCCCCATCCACGGCGAAACATCGACGTTTCGCATGTAGCTGGCGACACGCGAATTGGACTCGGCCACACCTTCAAGGGTCATCACATCGCCTGTCTGCTTCATCGAAGACAGACGCGCGCCATCGGGTATGGTCTTCACCATCTCGTCGAAGAGATGCACCATCTGCGAACGATTCGACTGCAACTGCTCGATGATTTCCTTGCGCGTGAGCAAGGCAGAGCGCGTTTTGTCGAGCTCCTTGATTTCCTCGATCTGTTTGTCCAGACTTTTGATCTGATCCTGCAGATACGCATTGCGGCCATCCTGATTGTCGATCAGATGCCCCATCCACAAAATCGCGGCGAGCACAACGGCACATGCCGCTACTGCAGTCGCCACCAGCATCATGTAGAACTCACGCTCGCGCTGCTTGCGCCGATCAGCGCGCCACGGCAGAAGATTGATGTTTGCCATCAGTCGTAACTCCTGAGAGCGAGTCCGCAGGC
>JBDSBK010000258.1:0-9633 GCA_039921645.1 Dokdonella sp. | reverse complement strand
CGGCTTCAGCCGCGATGCGCTCCTCGCAAGAAGCATCGCGGCTGAAGCCGCTCCCACAGAGGAGGGCGCCCACACCAGCCGCGATGTTCCGGACAGGGAACAGCCAAAGCATCGCTGCTGAAGTCGTTGCTGAAGGCGCCGCTGAAGTCGCTCCAACATATTGCGCAGAGAGGCGTTGACGCCTGACGCCGTGAAGTCGTATTCGACGAAGCCGCACTGACGCATCGCGAGCGCGTACCCGCTCGATCGCGGCGTCAACGAAGACGCATGCTCAGGTGCCGTCGAATCCGTTTGCGAAAATCACATCCGAATGGGGTAGCGCGACCACCGGTGTTGTCGAGTGATCCAGCCGTCCGTCGCCGAGTTCGCTCTGGAAGTCGCTGCCCCAGCATTTGTCCACGCCGCCGACGATCGCGCAGCTGTGGTATTGCCCCGCGCCGAGCGAAACCGCGCCGCTGGCGAGTCCGATGACGGCGGTGGGAGCGAGTGCGTCGTTCTGGTTCCCGCTGCCGACCTGGCCTTCGAGGTTGTAGCCCCAGCATTGAACGCCGCCGTTGACGATTGCGCAGGTGTGGTAGCCGCCACCGATGAGTGCCGATACGCCGGTGCCGAGTCCGCTCACGTTGACGGGCACATGGCTCTCGTCGGCGGTGTTGTTGCCGAGTTCGCCGTCGGCGTTGTAACCCCAGCAGCGCACTCCGTCGGGGAGGACGGCGCAGCTGTGGTATCCGCCCGCCGCGACACGCGTTGCGCCGGACGCAATGCCGGAGACGACGATCGGCGTGCTGCGCGCCATGAGGGTTCCGTCACCAAGCTGGCCATTCGAATTCCAGCCCCAGCATCGCACTGCGCCCGCGGCGACGGCACAGGTGTGGTAAGCACCGGCGGCTATCCAGGTGACGCCGCTGGTCAATCCGGTGACCGCAACGGGTACGTGGCTGTCGACCGTCAGGCCATTGCCGAGTTCGCCGTCGGGATTGCGACCCCAGCATCGAACACCGCCGTTGACGATCGCGCACGTGTGCGCGAGGCCACTGGCGATCGCGGTCACGCCCGACGTCAGGCCCGTGACGGCGACGGGTGTCGTGCGTGTGAGCGCGGTGCCGTCGCCGAGTTGGCCGTTGGTGTTGAGTCCCCAGCACTTGGCCGCGCCGGAAACGATCGCGCAGGTATGCGAGCCGCCACCGGAAATGACCGCGACACCGCTGGCGAGTGTGCTGACCTGGGTCGGCATGTTGGTGTCGACGAACGTGTTGTTGCCGAGCTGTCCGCTTCCATTGGATCCCCAGCAACGCGCGGCGCCACTGACTACGGCGCAGGTGTGCGACGAGGTCGAACCGGTCGCGAGCGCGCCGATGCCCGAGCCCGATCCGAGCCCGGTGACCGCGACGGGCGAGAATTGCTGCAGGGGACTGCTCCTGCCGAGTTCGCCGTTGACGTCATTGCCCCAGCACCGAATCTGAGCGACGTTGCCGGTGGCCGTCACCCTGGCGCAGGTGTGCAGGTAACCCGCAGCGATCGAGGAAACGCTAGCAATGCCGGTCAGCGTGACCGCGACCGGCGTTGAGCTGCTGTTGTTGGTTCCGTTGCCGAGCTCGCCCAATATGTTGTAGCCCCAGCAGCGTGCGACGCCGCTGATGATCGCGCAGGTGTGCAAGCCGGTGGCGCTGACCACCGTTGCGCCGGTGGCCGCGCCCGATACGGCAACCGGCGTCAGTCGCTGCGTGGTGCTGCCGTCGCCAAGCTGTCCCTTGTCGTTGGCCCCCCAGCATTTCAAGCTGCCGCTGACGACTGCACAACTGGAAGAGAAGGAGCTGGCGACATCGGTCACGCCGGCGCCGAGACCACTGACGTCGACCGGCGTCAGGTTCTGCGACGTAGTGCCGTTGCCGAGCTGTCCGCTGAAATTGTTGCCCCAGCATTTCGCGGCACCACCGACCACCGCGCAGCCGTGATAGCCACCGAGACTGATCGCCTGCGCACCGGCAGCGATGCCCGATACCGCGACCGGCGTCGTGCGCGTCGTCGTGCTGCCGTCGCCCAATTGACCGTACGCATTCCAGCCCCAGCATTTGACTGCGCCCGAAGCGATCGCGCAGGTCTGGTATTGGCCGAGCGCAATCGCGCTCACACCCGAGCCGAGTCCGGACACTGCCACGGCAACGTGGCTGTCGATCGTCGCGCCGTTGCCGATTTCGCCGTCGGGATTGCGTCCCCAGCATTTGACGCCGCCGTTGACGATTGCGCAGGTGTGATACGCACCGGCAGCGATGGCGGTCACGCCCGATTCCAGTCCGGTGACCGTCACCGGCGAACTCCTGTCGATGACGCTGCCGTCGCCGAGCTGGCCAAAGTCGTTGTAGCCCCAGCATTGCGCGGCGCCGTCGACAATCGCGCAGCTGTGGTAGTACCCGGTCGTGACGGCGATTGGTGTGGCGGTTGTGCTTGCAAGCGCTATCCGCGTGCCTGCGAGGATGATCGACGCGAACAGGCCGATTGCCCAAGGCGTGCATTGGCCGCGCGGTCGTCGGGTATTGCGGCAAGCGTCGGCGCGGCCATTCATGAGGCGATCTCCATCGAGGTAACCTGGCAAGGCGAAAAAGAATCGCCGAATGTCTCAGTGCTTCGTTGCCTCGTGTCGATGTGCGTACGCGAGTTGTTCGATGGCGCGAGCGCCGTTGCGCGAATTTGCATGAGGCATCCACGCGGCTTCTTGCGCATTGACAAGAGGAACCGTCGACACGGGCCGCCGATGCGGGTCTGCGTCGCAACGGCCTGATCCATTCGGACGCGATGCGTTCAGGGGAGCCGTCATGCAAACGTCGTCATCCGGCAAACGCCGGCCGTACCGAATCGCACTCGCTGTCGGATTGGCAGGCGCGTCCACCGTTGTGCTCGCCGCTTCCGGCGATCTCGACGCAACCTTTGGCACTGCCGGCAAGCTGATCGTCGATTTCGCCACCGGTGGGCACAACTACGCGCAGGCCAAAGCCATTGCGCGCGACAGCAGCGGCAATGTCTATCTGGTCGGCGATGCGCAGCCGAGCGGTTTCTTCAATCTGGCGATCGTCAAAGTCAATGCAAATGGACAGCTGGTGACCAGCTTCGGCACCAATGGCAAGTTGCTCATCGACTTTTCCGCCTCGCATGGCGATTACCAGCACGGAGAAGGCGCAGCGCTCGACAGCAGCGGCAATCTGTACGTGGCCGGCGACAGTCGCACCAACGACGTCTTTGGCGTGGCAGTCACCAAGATCGATCCGGGCGGGCATCTGGTGACGGCTTTCGGCACCGGCGGGAAGGCGTTCGTGGCCATGGGCTACTACGGCCAGAATGTCGCTGTCGATGGCAGCGGACAGGTGTATGTCATCGGAGGCGGCACCAGCACCGGCACCCAGGATTTCGTCGTCGCCAAGTTCGATACGAGCGGACATCTCGTCTCTAGCTTCGGCACCGGCGGCAAGGCTGCGGTCGACTTCGGCGGTCGTTCCGACCTCGCTTACGACATCGTCTTCGATGCGCAGAGCAACCTGCTGCTTGCCGGCATGAGCAAGGATTTGCCGACGGGTCACGTCGACATGGCGATCGCGAAACTCGATCCGAATGGCCACTTGATCACCGGTTTCGGAACGGCGGGCAAGACACGCGTCGTCGTCGAGGACGTGGGTTTCGCGACGGCGCTCGCGCGTGATGGGCTCGGCAATCTTTTCCTGGCCGGGTTCAGCCGGTTCATCGGCGGATCCACCCACCTTGCTGCGGCCAAGCTCGATGCGAACGGCCATCTTGTCGCCGGCTTCGGCAGCGCCGGTGTCAAGGTGTTTCACAGTACGGTGGATTTCGATTTTGACTTTCCCGGCTCCAGCGCGGTGGTCGACGGCACCGGGGGCGTGTATCTGGGTGGGGGCGATACCGACTTCAACGTCGTGCAGATCGACGGCAGTGGAAACCTCGTGCCGGAGTTCGGCAGCGGTGGCCTGAAGAGAATCGATTTTGCCGGCAAGGACGAAGCAGCGGCAGCGATGGTGTCCGACGGCGACAACCACCTTTATGTTGCGGGTACTGCCGAAGACACCGTCGCCGGCTACGTGATGGAGGCGACGAAGCTGGTAGCGACACGGCCCGACCACATTTTCTCCAACGGTTTCGACGGCAGCTGACGAGCCGCTGCGTCCGTGGGCGACCAATCCGCCATCCAAGGATCGACTACATGCAAGCATCCCCCGTTCTTCGCTGGCTTCCGCGCATTGCACTCATCGCCTGCGTTCATTGTGCATCCGTGCTCGCGGCATCGGGCGATCTCGATCCCGCGTTCGGCGCGGCGGGTGAGGTGCATGTCGATTTTGCGGCGTCGGAATTCGCCCAGGCGATGGTTCGCGATGCCGCCGGCAATCTCTTCGTGGTGGGCAGTGCAAGTGAACCGAACAATTCCGATATAACCGTCGTAAAGCTCGACGCGAGCGGGCATCCCGTTGCGAGTTTCGGTACCGGTGGCAAGGTGTTGATCGACGTCGACAGCGGCAGTAATGATTTCGCTGCGGCGCTCGCGCTCGATGCCGCCGGCAATCTCTACATCGCCGGTTCCTCCAACCTGGATTTTCTCGCGATCAAGCTGCTGCCGAATGGCCAACTTGCGACCGCATTCGGCGACGGCGGCAAGGTGGTGATCGACGTCGATGGCAGCACGGGAGCGAACTCGGCGCTCGCGATCGCGCTCGACGCGAGCGGCAACGTCTATGTGCTGGGAGGAGATCACCCCACGGGCAGTGGCGTCGATCCGCAAGTCGCCATCCTCAAACTCGACAGCAGCGGACATCGTGTCGCCGCCTTCGGCACCAACGGCGTCAAGTTACTGCATGTCGACAACCGCGCGAGTCAAGCCGGAGGCGCCGCCATCGACGCGGCCGGCAACCTCGTCATCGGCGGATCGGTCTACACATTGGGCAGCAGCGCCAGCAACGATGCGTTCGTGCTCGCACTTTCACCCGGCGGGCAGCTTGTGCCCGGTTTCGGCAGCGCGGGCGTCACGATCATTCACAGGAGCTACACGATCAATGCAGGTCCGCTCGTGCGCGGCACTGACGGCATGCTCTACATCAGCGGCGAGGCGCTGGAGAATTCCAGCGCAAAACTGTTCGTCGCCAAGCTTGCGCCGACCGGGCAACCCGTGGCTGGATTCGGCGATGCCGGGGCGCTGGCGGTCGACCCGACCGACGATGCGTACACGACCTACGCCCATGTGGCCGTCGACGCCGCCGGCAACGTGTTTCTCGGAAGCGTCACCTACTACCCACCCGGCCTGGTAAATCGCGCGCAGGGGATCGACGCTGTCGAAGGCGGGGCTGCGCACAGCGTCGTCGCGCAGCTCGACGCAAGCGGGCACCTCGTGAGCGCGTTCGGCACCGGCGGCGTCAAGGTGATCACACTGGCCAGCGGAGAGGCCTCAGTGTCCGCAATTGCCGTCGACGGCAACCACGTTTACCTGGCGGGGCGGGTGCTTTTCCCCGCACCCGTGAGCGGCAACTACGACGACGAACTCGTTCTGGGTCTCCTGCTGGAACTGCCCGATTCGATCTTCGCGAACGATTTCGAAGTGCCGGACTGAATGCACGCACGACACACGCGAAGCCGCATCGATCGCGTGCGTTGCGATGAAGAGTCAGCGACGCAGCGCGCGCGCATGGTGCCGCAGATGATCCTCGACGAAGCTCTGGATGAACCAGTAGCTGTGGTCGTAGCCCGCATGTCGACGCAGATTCAACGGCTGTCCTGCGTCGGTGCACGCACGTTCGAGCAGTTCGGGCCGCAATTGGACGTCGAGGAATTTGTCGGCATCGCCCTGGTCGACGAGGATTTCGCCCGGAAACCGCGCACCGTCGGCGATCAGTGCGCAGGTGTCGTATGAGCGCCACGTCGTGCGATCGTCGCCGAGATAGCGCGGCAGCGCCTTCTGTCCCCATGCCACATCGGAAGGTGCGACGATCGGCGCGAACGCGGAGACCGATCGATAGCGTGCCGGATTTTTCAGTGCGATCGTCAACGCGCCGTGGCCACCCATCGAATGACCGAAGATGCTTTCACGTTGCATGTCGGCGGCGGCGAAGTTCGCGCCGATGATGGTCGGCAATTCCTGTGTCACGTAGCTGTACAGGCGGAAGCGCGACGCAAATGCGGCGGTGGTCGCATCGACATAAAATCCGGCGCCTTCGCCGAATTCCCAGTCGCCGGTCGCGCCTTCGATCCCGGTGTCGCGCGGACTGGTATCGGGAGTCACGAGCATCACGCCGAGTTCCGTCGCGAGCCGCTGCGCGCCCGCCTTGATCGCGAACGTCTCCTCGTTGCAGGTGAGTCCAGCTAGGTAGTAGAGCACCGGCGCTTTCGCTTGCGCTGCCAATGCGGGACGAAACACGCCGAATTTCATCGTGCCGCCGGTTTCGCGCGATGCGTGTCGATAAAACCCCTGCACGCCGCCGAAGCAGGACTGCTCGGAAATCGTTTCGATGCTCATGCGCGGATGCGTCCGGTGGAGGCGATGCCTGCAGTGTAGCGTCGCCGGTTATCATTGCCGACCCGGTACTCCCGATTTTTCCGATGCCCTATACGCCGATCGTCGCCACCCTTGGTTACGTGCTCTCGCCCGATCGCCGGCGCGTGCTGATGATCCATCGCAACGCGCGTCCCGAGGATCAGCACCTGGGCAAGTACAACGGCCTTGGCGGCAAGCTCGATCCGCACGAGGACGTGCTCGACGGCATGCGTCGCGAGATCCGTGAGGAAGCCGGTATCGAGTGCATCGAGCTCAGCCTGCGCGGCACGCTGAACTGGCCCGGTTTCGGCAAGCACGGTGAGGACTGGCTCGGCTTCATCTTCGTCATCACGCGTTACGAAGGCACGCTGCTGGAACGCAATCCCGAAGGCACGCTGGAATGGGTGGACGTCGATCGACTCGACGAATTGCCGATGTGGGAAGGCGACCGCCATTTCCTGCCGCTGGTATTCGACGCCGACCCGCGCGCATTCCACGGCGTGATGCCGTATCGCGACGGGCGCATGCAGTCGTGGAGTTATTCCCGGTTCTGAGCGGCGAGCGTCTGAGCGTCGCCTGGTCCGGTCTTGTCGGTGCGGCCCGCCTTGAGCGCCGCTCCGGTGGCGAACGAGCGTGCCGTCTGCCAGCCAATCCACGCCGAGCTCATCGCCGCAACCGTCGTCATCAAGGCGAGCATCGGCGGCGTTGCACCGAGCAGGCGCAGACCGTTGAGACTGCCGTTGACGGCGACGTCGCCGAAGCGCCAGACCGAGGTGTCGATGAAATTCTTGGTCTTGTAGCGCGTCTCCGCGTCGACCTGCGTATACAGCGAATCCGCGGCAGGCTTGAAGATGCCGTACGCGCTCGCCCGTGTGACTACGGCGACGGCGGCGATCCAGGGGCCTGCGAACAA
Source organism: Dokdonella sp. (assembly GCA_039921645.1). Classification (GTDB taxonomy): domain Bacteria; phylum Pseudomonadota; class Gammaproteobacteria; order Xanthomonadales; family Rhodanobacteraceae; genus Dokdonella_A. Next base: position 2,197 of record JBDSBK010000258.1, on the reverse strand, counting down.
CGCGAATCCCGCCAGCATCACGGCCTTGACGAGGCCATCGAGTGCGAGTGCGGCAGCAGGACCGAAGCGCATCATCAACGTGCGCGTCGCGAAGATCTGGAACACGGCTTGAAGAATGTTCGTCCACAGATCGACGTTGGCGGAAAAATCGATGCGTTCGCCACGCGTCGCATGGGTCGCGCCGTTGTAGTCGATCAGGAACGCATAGATCACGGTGCCGACCGCGTCGCCGAGCAGCATGAGGATGGCGATCCGGCGCATCAGCGGTGACTTGAATGTCTCGATCGCGCCGGCAAGGAAGTTGCCGCCGATGATGCGTTCATCGCGCCGTTCATCGCCGGCGACGGGGTACTTTCGCGACCAGTTGGACAATCCGTAGATGCACACGATCGCAACGCCGAGCAGCAGACTCGACACGACCAGCAGCCCGGCCACGCCGACGAACGCGTTGAGCGACTTCGTCAGCAACGGGCCGGCAATCGCGCCGATCGCGCCACCCAGTGCGACGACCGGGAACAGGCGATGCGCCTGTTCGGCGTCGAACAGATCGGCCATGAGGCTCCAGAACACCGCGACGACGAAGAGGTTGAACACGCTGACCCAGACGAAGAACACGGAGCCGAGCACGCGTGCGCCGATCGCGTCCTGCATGCGGAACAGCGGAATGAACGCGATCATGCCGACGATGAAGAACGCGTAGACGAGCGGCACGAATACGCGGCGCGGATAGCGTGCGACGAGGGCGCCGAACACGGGGGTCAGCGACAGCGTCGCGATGAACGTCGCGGTGTAGAAGATCGGCAGTGCCGTCGAACCGACCGCGGCGGACAACTGGTCGCGCACCGGACGGATCACGTAATACGCGGCGAGGACGCACAGGAAATACACGAACGCGATCGCCACCGCCGGCACCTCGTGCGGTTTGATCTGGCTGCGCAGCCAGTGCTTGAACCGTGACCATGCGGAACTCGGCTGATCCTCGGTTGGCACGCGGTGTCCCTCTGTGGCGAGGGGCGAGCCTAGCATGCTCGCCTGCGCGCTCAGCTATGATTGAACGATGACCATCACGCTCAGCGCCATCCACCTTTTCCCGTTGAAGTCCGCGGCGCCCGTGCGGGTCGCGGAAGCTCAGGTTGAGCCGCGCGGACTTGCGGGCGACCGGCGCTGGATGCTCATCGACGCTGACGGCAAATTCATCACCGCGCGCAAATACCCGCAACTGACCCTGATCGACGCGGCGTCCGACGGTAACGGCTTGCAACTGCAGGCACCGGGCATGCCGGCGTTGCGTATCAGGTATCCGTCCGACAACGGCGAACGTGTCGACACGGCCGTGTGGGGCGCAGCCGTCAGTCCGCTATGCGCGGCCGACGAGGCGCACGCGTGGTTGAGTCGTTACCTCGGCGCGCCTTGCCGTCTGGTCTACATGGACGACGCTTGCGTACGCCGGGTCAAGGCGAAATACGACGGCGAGTATGGTCGCGACGAAGACCTCGTCAGTTTCGCCGATGCATTTCCCGTGCTGCTGATTTCGCAAGCCTCGCTCGATGCACTCAATGCCCGGCTGGCGCAGCCCGTGCCGATGCTGCGCTTCCGCCCGAATCTGGTGGTTGCAGGCACGACGCCGCATGCCGAGGATGGCTGGAAACGCATCCGCGTCGGCGCGGTCGAGTTCGACGTCGTCAAGGCCTGCACGCGCTGTGTGTTCACGACGGTCGATTTCGAGCACGGCACGTTCGATCCCGCCGGCGAACCGCTGCGCACGCTGACGACGTACCGGCGCACACCCGATGGCGTGACTTTCGGGCAGAACCTGATTCCACGCGGACTGGGGTCCGTGCATGTGGGCGACGAGGTCGAGGTGATCGAGTAGGGCGCACGACCGCGCGTCGAATCCAGTTCTGCAAGTCTGATTTGTGCGACTGAAAATCCACTGGAGCAAGTGCTCTAGTGAGCCAACCTAGGCTCGCCCGATGACCTACGACGGCGTCACCTGGGATTACCTGATTGTTGGCGCCGGCTCGGCCGGTTGCGTGCTCGCGAATCGTCTCAGTGCGAATCCGGCGCATCGCGTGCTGCTGCTCGAAGCGGGCGGCCGCGACTGGCATCCCTTCATCCATATGCCCGCGGGTATCGCCAAGCTCGTCGGCAAGAAGGGCGTGAACTGGAACTACACGACCGAAGCCGAACCGAATCT
>JBDSBK010000257.1:0-7223 GCA_039921645.1 Dokdonella sp. | reverse complement strand
CGTGTGGGTTTCGTGTTCCAGAGCTTCCATCTGTTGCCGGCGCTGAACGCGGAAGAAAACGTGATGCTGCCGCTCGAACTCGACGGCCGCGACGACGCACGCGAGCGCGCGGCGGAAGCGCTCGCGCTGGTCGGACTCGGCGCACGCCGACATCACTATCCGGCGCAGCTTTCCGGCGGCGAACAACAGCGCGTTGCGCTCGCACGCGCGTTCGTGCACGGGCCCGAGATCCTGTTCGCCGACGAACCGACCGGCAACCTCGACCAGCGCACGGGCACGACCGTCGGCGACCTGTTGTTCGCGTTGAATCGCGAACATGCAACGACCCTGGTGCTGGTCACCCACGACGCGACGCTCGCCGCACGTTGCGCACGTCGCCTGCACCTGCTCGAAGGGCGCATTGCCGGGGCCGACGCGTGAAGCCGCTGGCCTTTGCCGCGCGCAGCTTGCGTCGCGAATTCCGCCACGCCGAGCTCGCGACACTTGCTGCCGCGCTGGTGCTCGCCGTCGCGGCGTTGACCGCGGTGGCCACACTCGCGAGCCGCGTCGAGCGAGCGTTGATCGCGTCAGCCGCGGAGCTCATCGGCGGCGACCTCGGCGTGGGTGCGAGCCATGCACTGCCGCCCGAATTCACCACCGAAGCGCGCAGTCGCAACCTCGCCAGCAATGCGCTCGCCGACTTTCCCAGTGTCGTTTTCGTCGGCGACAAGAGTCGTCTGTGCGACGTGCGCGCGAGCGACGACGCGTTTCCGTTGCGCGGCGCGCTCAGCGTGCGCGATGCGGCAGGCAACGAACTAGCCACGCACGCACCACCGGCCGGAACGATCTATGCCGACCACGCGGTGCTCGTTGCGCTGGACGTCGCGGTCGGCGCGCGCGTGCAGTTGGGTGGACGCGACCTCGTCATCGGCGGCGAAATCGACAAGTCGCCGGACGGCGGCAATCTGTTCCGTCTCGCGCCGCGCGTGCTGATGAATCTTGCCGACGCGCAGACGAGCGGCTTGCTCGGCGTCGGAAGCCGCGCACGCTATCGCCTGCTGGTCGCCGGACGCGAACGCGATGTCGATGCGTACGCGGCATGGGCGAAAGTGCACCTGCCCGACGGCGCCGAAATCACCACGGTCGAGGACGCGCAGCAGAACCTGCGCAGCGCATTCGAACGCGGCGAAAGTTTCCTGCGCCTCGCGGCATTGCTCGCCGCATTGCTGTCCGGCGTCGCGGTCGCGTTGGCCGCACAGCGTTTTGCGCGACGCAAGACAGAAGAGGTCGCGTTGTTGCGCTGCCTCGGCGCCAGTCGCACCGAGATCGTCTCCGCACTGGTCCTCGAGCTGACGCTGCTCGCATTGCCCGCATGTGCAGGCGGCCTCGCGCTCGGACTCATGTTGCAACAAGTCGTGCTCAGTCTCGCCAGCGGCCTGTTGCCCGGCGCGCCACCGGGGCTGCCGTGGGGACCGCCACTGGCCGCATTCGCCGTCGGACTCGCCGTACTGTTCGGTTTCGCGCTGCCGCCCCTGCTGCGGTTGCGCGACGTCGAACCGATGCGCGTATTCCGTCGCGACCTCGCTACGCGCGTGCGCCGCTTCGATGCGCTGTACCTGCTGCCGGTCGTCGTCGGTGCCTTGCTCGTGTTGTTCGGCGCGGGCAGCCTGCGTCTTGCGCTGACGCTTGCAGCAGGTTTTGCCGGCGTCGCGATCGCAACCGTGATTCTCGGTTTCGCGTTGTTGTGGCTCGTGCGGATCGCGTCGACGCGCCTGCGTGGTGCATTGCGTTTCGGTCTTGCGAACCTGGTGCGGCGGCGCGCGCTGACCCTGCTGCAGGCGGGCGCCCTCGCGCTGAGTCTCACCGCGCTCGCATTGCTCGGCGTGATCGGACCCTCGTTGCTCGAACACTGGCGTGCGGAACTTCCGACCGACACGCCGAACTGGTTCATGATCAACCTGCAACCGGAACAGAGCGAACCGATGCAGCAACGGCTGCACGCGCTCGGCGCGGGCAACGTGAATGTGCTGCCACTCGCTGCGGGCAAGCTCGTTGCGATCAACGGCCGCGTGCCCGATGCCGCCGACTACGGCGACGACCGTCGCGCGAGCAGCGCGATCAGCGGCGAAGTGCGTGTCAGCTGGAGTGCGCAACTGCCACCGGCGAACACGCTGGTCGGCGGCCGCTGGTTCGATGCGAACGTCGCGAAGCCGCAATTGTCGGTCGACCAGATGTGGATCGATCTTTTCCACCTGAAACTCGGCGACACGCTCACGTTGCGCGTTGGCGAACGCGAGATCGAAGCGACCATCGGCAGCATCCGTCGCGTCGACTGGACCTCGTTCCGCGCGAACTTCTTCCTCATGCTCGATCCCGCTAGCGGCGCGAGCCTGCCGCACAGCTTCGTCGCGAGCTTCCATCTCGATGGAGCGAACGCGAACGCACTTGCCGCGATTTCGCGCGACTATCCGAACATCTCGCTGATCGACCTCAATGCAATCCTCGATCGCGTGCGCGACATCATCGACCGCGTCAGCCGCGCCGTGACCTGGGTGCTCGGTTTCAGTCTGCTCGCCGGCGTACTCGTGCTGCTCGCAGCGCTTGCGTCGACCGCGGACGAACGCCGCTTCGAATCCGCGCTGCTGCGCACGCTCGGCGCGCACCGCCGCCAGCTGTCGATCGCGGTGCTTGCCGAATTCGCGGCGCTCGGCCTGCTCGCCGGCAGCATCGCGGTGATCGGTTCGGGCGTGCTCGGTACGGTGCTCGCGCGCGATGTATTCAAGCTCGCCGACTACACGCCGCCGCTCGCAGCACTGGGCGAGCTTGTCGCGGCGGCCGCGTCGACGGTCGCGCTGGCCGGGTGGGTCGGCACGCTGCGCATCGCCCGCACATCGCCGATCGCGGTGCTGCGCCGCGGCTGACGCTGAAGGCGCAATGACTGCAACCAGCGCGTACGTTGTGGAGCGTCGACGTGCATAGTAAGTTGGTTTGCAACGACGTCGTGAGCCATCCGCTCGCTTCGCCTCGACGGTATTGCCGATCCCATGACCGTACCCGCTCCCTTGCCGGCCAACGAGTCCGAACGTCTGCAAAGACTGCGCGGACTTGCGGTGCTCGACACCCAAGCCGAGCCCTTGTTCGATGCGCTGACCAAGGCCGCCGCGCTCGCTACGGGCGCACCCATCGCGCTCGTGACCCTCGTCGACGAGAACCGTCAATGGTTCAAATCGAACATCGGCCTGCCCGATGCGAAGCAGACGCCGCGCGATGTCGCCTTCTGTTCGTACACGATTCTCGACGACGACGTCTTCGTGGTGCCGGACGCTACAGCGGATGCTCGCTTCGTCTCGAACCCGCTCGTCACCGGACATCCCGACATCCGCTTCTACGCCGGCGCGCCGATCACGTTGAAGGATGGTTTCCGCATGGGCGCGTTGTGCGTGATCGACCGCACGCCGCGCGAGATGACGCCGAACCAGATCGCCATCCTCAAGGAGCTGGCACGCGCGGCGAGCGAAGCGCTCGACCAGCGATCGCTAGCGCTCGAACGCAACGATGCGTTGCGGCGCGAGGCAGAAGCCGAGCAGCAGCGAAACGAGGACCGCAATCGACTTGGCGACATCCTCGAGGCCACCCATGCGGGCGCATGGGAATGGAACCTCGTGACGGGCGAGTTGCTGGTCAACAAACAGTGGGCCGAGATTTTCGGCTATGCGGGCGAGGAGCTGACCTCGCTGTCGGGCAGTTCGCTGCGACAGTTGACCATTCCCGCGAGCGGCGACGACAGTGAGATCAAGGGCAAGCTGACGCATCCCGATGACTGGGAACACGTTGCCGAACGACTCAACGCGTATCTGCGTGGCACGCGAAAGATTTTCGAGACCGAGGCGCGCATGCGCCATCGCGACGGAAGTTGGGTATGGGTGCAGACGCGCGGTCGTATTTCGCAGCGCAACGAGAATGATGAGCCGTTGTGGATGTACGGCACGCTGGTCGACATCAGCGAGCGCAAGGACATGGAGCGAAAGCTGCACGAGAGTGAGGCGTTCCTCGATCGCACCGGACGCGTCGCCGGCGTCGGTGGCTGGCAGGTCGATCTGCGCACGAACGAAATGGTCTGGTCCGACCAGACCTGCATCATCCACGACGCTCCGCGTGGCTATCGCCCAACGCTGGACGAGGCGATCGATTACTTCCGCGAAGACCATCGCGAAGCCGTCCAGGCAGCGATCAGGCGCGGCGTGGCCGACGGCAAAGGCTGGGATCTCGAACTGCCGCTGATAACCCAGAAGCGACGCTCGATCTGGGTTCGCATCGTCGGTACCGCCGAGCTCGAAGACGGCAAACCGAGACATCTCATTGGCGCGATACAGGACATCACGTTCCGCAAGCGTGCGGTGGAGGCGCTGCAACTCAGCGAGCGCCGCTTCCGCAAGTTGTTCGAGGAAAGCCTCGGCCTGATCTGCACGCACGACCTCGACGGCGTGATCCTCTCGGCCAACCCCGCCACCGCCGATGCGATCGGCTATTCGGTGACCGAACTGCTGGCGCGCCGGCTCAGCGATTTCATGCCCGAGGACTTCCGTCCTGCGTTCGACGATTACCTGTCCAAGGTGCGAGCGAATGGGGTCGCCGCGGGCTTGCTCCGCTTGGTCGCGAAGGACGGCAGCCTTCGCACCTGGCAGTACCACAACACGCTCGATGACGAAGGTGAGGAACCCTACGTGCTCGGCCACGCGCAGGACATTACCGAACGCGAGCATCAAGCGCGGCAGCTGCGCGACTGGAGCATCCATGACGCGCTGACCGGCTGTTTCAATCGCCGCTACCTGGCGGAAATCGCTTCGGGTCTGCGCGATGGCGATCCGTGGGGCTGCATCGCGGTCGATCTCGATCGCTTCAAGCAGGTCAACGATACCTTCGGTCACCAGCGCGGTGATGAAGTGCTGGTCGCGATGGGTCAGTTCCTGTCGAACCATGTGCGCCCGCATGACATCGTCGTGCGAGCCGGCGGCGACGAGTTTCTCGTCTTGCTGCCGCACACCGACGAGGAGCAGACGCGGAAGATCATCGAACGCATCGACGCCGACCGCTCCAACGCGCCGATCGGTTTCACGCTTGGCCACGCCATCCGGAACGGCAGCGAATCGCTCGACGCAGCGCTCGCGGTGGCGGACAAGCGGCTCTATGAGCTGCGCGCAAAACGGTCACCACTGACGCACTGATTGCAGTCGCAACCGCTGGCACCGCGTCGGCAACCGGCAGTTCTGTCGCGACCGTGAACGTCCAGAGGCGTCGCGACGCAGACGGCGGCATGCGTCGGCTACCATGCGCGCGATCAAACTCCCGAGTCGCGCCCATGTGGAACATGCTGCTGCCCATCCTGTTGCTGATCGGATCGAACGTGTTCATGACGTTCGCCTGGTACGGTCATTTGAAATTCACCGACCGTCCGCTGTGGATCGTGATCCTGGTCAGCTGGGGCATCGCGTTCTTCGAGTACTGCCTGCAAGTGCCAGCCAACCGCTACGGCTACGGCACGTTCAATGCGGCGCAGCTCAAGGCGATCCAGGAAATCATCACTCTGACGGTGTTTGTTGCGTTCTCGGTGTTCTACCTCGGTTCGGCAATACGCTGGAATCACTTGGTCGGGTTCGCTCTGATCGTGGTTGCAGCGTTCTTCATATTCCACGAATGAATCGGCTTGTCGAATTCTTGACGTTCGCGGGCACCACTTTTGTCGACATTGCGCCGGACTTGCCCATCAATTTCGGCCTCAACATGCGGCAACACCGGGGTGTCAGCTCAGCTCCCGCACGCAACTTCGACGAGTGTCGGTGCTTGTTGTACGCGGCGGTTCCGGCAATGCCGCACTTGATCAACTCATCCTCATGGGCGAGGATATGGCGGCTCAGAAGTTGATGGATGAATAGGTCCAGAGGCTGACGATCACTCAATGCGCATCAAGGTACATCTTGGGGCGAACGTCTTCCACGCTCCGGGGAGTACCTGCATGCATTTTGTTCCAAGAATGTTGGCGTTGACGCTGGCCGTGGCAGCCTTGAGCGCGTTGTCCGCGCGCGCGGCCGAGCCGCTGGTGAAGCCATCCTCACTGGTATCCGTCGGCGCCGACTACGTCAGCGCGCCATCGATTCCCGAGAAATTCTTTCTTGACGCGCGCACGCGTCCGGTCATTCCAGCCTGGAAGCCGGGCGATGCGATCCGCGAAATCCCGCGTCAGTTCCATGGTGAGGAGGAACTGCAACGCAACCGCCCGCATCCCGCGCAGGTAGCGCAGCCGGATCCCTTGGTCGCGCTGCAGCAGGCGTTTGCTTCGCAATTCGGTACGCGCGCCTTTGCCACGCCGCTGGTCAACCAGGAAGGTCAGGGCTTTGCCGGCGTGTATCCGCCCGATCCGTCCGGCGACGTTGGCGGCGGTTTCTATCTGCAGGCGATCAATGGCGGCGGCGGCGCCATGTTCACGATCTACGACACGAGCAACGGCAACCTCGCCGCAGGTCCGTTCAACATGGCGGGCCTCGGTACAGGTGGCGCCTGCGCCAGCGGTCTCGGTGACGGCGTCGTGTTGTTCGACCAGTTGGCACAGCGCTGGCTGCTGACCGAGTTCTCCAGCTCCAGCAACACGCTCTGCCTGTATGTGAGCGCGACCGACAATCCGGTCACCACGACCTGGACTCGCTACACCTTCACGACGCCGAGCTTTCCGGATTATCCAAAGTACGGCGTCTGGCCCGACGCCTACTATTGCGGCGCAAACGAAGGCCCGGCCGTGTACGCGATCGATCGGCCCAAGATGCTCGCGGGCGTCGCAGCAACGTTGCAACGCAAGACCGTGCCGTCGCTTGGCGGCCTCGGCTTCCAGATGGTGGTCCCCGCCACCGCGAACGGCACGACGCCGCCCGCGGCGGGATCGCCCGGCTTGTTCGTGCGTGACAACGACGACGAGCGCAACAGTCCGGGCACGGCCGATCCGGCGCACGATTTCATCGAACTGTTCACCATGCATGCGGATTTCACGACACCGGCGAACACGACGCTGACCGGACCGATCCGGATTCAGGAGTCGGAGTTCGATTCGCAGTTCACGATACCGTCCGGGTTCGGCGGCATCCATCAGCCCGGCACTTCGCAGTTGCTCGATCCGCTGTTGGAAGTGTCGATGTTCCCGTTCCACTACCGCAATTTCGGCGACCATGAGTCGCTCGTCGGCAACAATGTGACCC
>JBDSBK010000256.1:0-10156 GCA_039921645.1 Dokdonella sp. | reverse complement strand
CCGACGAGTTCGTCAGCGAGCAGGATCTGCAGATAGCACGCAGCATCTTCCTCGGCCTGCGAATCGGACGCGTCGGTATGGATCGATGCAACCCGTTCGGACGGCGCAACGATCAGGTGACAAGCTTCGTGCAAGAGCGAATGGACAGGCGTATCGATGCGCGCGTAAACGCTGTGCGCAATCACGCCGGCTTCCGTTTCACCCCAATAGCTGCCAGGAATCGATGCGCCATCGGCGACCTCGATCAAGCTGAGGCCGTGGCGCGCAAGCAGGTTTCGTGCATGTGCGTAGCCGATGTCGGCCACCGTCAGCACACTGTCGTCGGCTGCCACGGTGTCAGTTCACAGCAAGCATGGTTTCGACAAACGCCGCAGGAAAAACGAAATGCACGATCAACGCGTCATTTTTCGTCGGCTGCCGCCGTCGCGGCCGCCGCGTTGTGCTGCTTTTCCGGCAGCGCGACCGACAATTCCAGCACTTCCTGATCGCCATCGCGTTCGACATGGATCTCGATCGCATCCGGATCGATGTTCACGTACTTGCGGATCACTTCGAGCAGTTCGCGACGCAACAGCGGCAGATAGTCCGGGCGACCGCTCGCCGCGCGTTCCTGCGCAACGATGATGCGAAGGCGTTCGGTTGCTACCGAGGCGGTGTTCTTCGGGCGTGCGCGGAAAAAATCCAGAAGTCCCATCGGTCAGCTCCCGAAAATGCGGGCAAAAAGGCCTTTCTTCTGCGCATCGATGAAGCGCATCGGACGTGTTTCCCCGGCAAGACGTGCGACCGCATCTGCGTAGGCCTGCCCCGCATCGGACACGTCGTCGAGGATGACCGGAATGCCGGAGTTCGAAGCAGTCAGCACGCCCGTCGATTCGGGAATCACGCCGAGCACATCGATACCGAGGATTTCCTTGACGTCGTTGATGCCCATCATGTCGCCGCTCGCAACACGTTCCGGGTTGTAGCGGGTCAGCAACAGGTGCTGCTCGATGGGACCGGTGCCGAGTTCGGCGCGTCGCGTCTTGCTCGACAGCAGGCCGAGGATGCGATCGGAATCTCGCACGCTCGAGACTTCCGGATTGACGACCACCACGGCGCGATCGGCGAAGTACATCGCAAGACTCGCACCTTTCTCGATACCGGCGGGCGAATCGCAGATCACGTAGTCGAAGCCGTCTTCGGTCAACTCGTTCAAGACGCGTTCGACGCCTTCCTTGCTCAGCGCATCCTTGTCGCGTGTTTGCGAAGCGGCGAGCACGAACAGCGTATCGATACGCTTGTCCTTGATCAGCGCCTGCTTCAAGGTGCATTCACCCTGGATCACATTGACGAAGTCGTACACGACGCGTCGTTCGCATCCCATGATGAGGTCGAGATTGCGCAGGCCCACGTCGAAGTCGATGACGGCGACTTTTTTGCCGCGCTTGGCGAGACCTACACTCAGCGAAGCGCTGGTCGTGGTCTTGCCGACGCCGCCTTTGCCCGAGGTGACGACGATGATTTCAGTCAATGGATTGCTCCTTCGAAACGAGAATGGGTAACGGAAAATCGAGAATTGATTCAGAAGCAGCCAGGAGCCTTTCGAGCGGGCCGTTCCAATCTTCGATTCGCCACTTTCGGGTCACAGTTTTTTCAACATCAGGCGGTCGCCTTCGAGCCAGGCTTGCACCGGCTGGCCGCGCAACTCTGCGGGTATGTCCTCGAACACGCGATACTGTCCCGCTATCGAGACGAGCTCGGCGTGAAACTCCTGGCAGTAGATGCGTGCGCTTTCATCGCCTTGCGCACCCGCGAGCGCGCGACCACGCAGGGCGCCGTAGACATGGATCGAACCATCCGCAATCACCTCGGCACCATTGCCGACGAGGGTTGTCAGGATGAGATCGCGACCACGTGCATAGACCTGCTGTCCCGAGCGCACCGGCTTGTCGTGCAGCTGACCGATCGTCGTCCCGCTGTTGGGCGCCGTTGTCGCCTGTTTCGGCTCCGCTGGCACGGGTTCGCGTGAAGGCGGGGCGGGTGTCACACGGGCTGCCGCATCCGGGGCTGAGTCCTGTGCGCGCTCGTAGGCAGCGCGAAATTTCGCGAACACGGGTACGCCCAGTGCCAGTGCCAGTTGGTCGTTCTCGCTGGTGCCGTAGGAAAGTCCGACCGGCAGCATGCCGGCGTCGTGGATGCGCGCGAGCAGATCGCGAACGCTGTCGAAATCGGGCAGGGTCGGCAGATGGCTGAGGTCGAGTACTACCGGTGCGCGCAGGAACAGCTGCGTGGCGTTCGAGACCTTGTCGCGCAATTCCGCGGCGAGCGCTTCGGGATCGAGGCGCTTGAGCTTGAGATTGGCGATGCCGACCTGGCCGAACTTGATCTCGGCGACGGGTTCCTGCGTCGCGATCGATGCTGCCGCCATCGTCATGCGCCGCCAGCGGCGCGAGCCGCACGCTGCTCGATCGCGACGTTGCGCGGACGCTCGGCGAGCCACGGCACGTCGGGCAGCCGGCCATCGGCACCGTTCAAATAGGTGTCGCGCACAAACGGAAAACTGCACAGGGTTTTTGCCAGCAGGGCCACGCGACGGCCATTGCTCTGCATCGTCTGCTGCCCGACCTCCTGGAAACCCCAGGTGCCGTGGAACAGCAGGGACACGTCGTCACGCGGTTCGAGGAATACCTCGCAGGCGAGTTCCGGCACGCGCGTTTCCGCATAGCTGTTCACGTCGGCGTAGAACACTCGACCGAGGCCGAGGCCGCGATACGGTTTCGCGATGACGATGCGATCGATATAGGCGAAAGCGGGATAGCGTTCTCGGAACCAAAGAAAATTCGAGCTCCCGTAGTTGGCGTCCTCGCGCATTGCAGGCAGGAATCCGGCGATATGGCCGTCGATTTCAGCGAGACGGAAGTAGCTGGCTTGATCGTAGAGTGCGCGCAGAGCAGCGGCGTCCAGCGGCAGGATCGTGGAACCGGCGGCATTGTTGAGGGCGAGCACCGAGTCCAGTTCGTGCGGCTGCACGTCGCGGATGCTTAAGGCCATGTCTTGCTCCGTCGGAGATCGTGCTGGGGATCGAGGCGATGCGGTCGCCGAACGACTCCCGCTGGACCGATTATCGCACGTGGTCGCCACGCGGTCATGGCGCGGCGCGGGCAATCACGTTAGCGAATCGTTAGGGTGGAAGATGGCGGGACAATGCCAAAGTACCCTTGACAGTCGGGTGCCGCGTGCGGGGCGGAACGCAAGGACGAAAGCCGTCGCCGATGCACGAAAGTACGACCTTCGTCGCTTCTGCTTGGCGTCGCCGACGGCGTCGTCTCTTGCAGATAGTGACTTCGGGCAGGTTACGCCGACGCAGGCGCATGCCTATGATGGTCACATGTCATGGCCGCATTTCAATCATATCCAGTTGCTCCGTTACGCCGGGCTGTTCCAGTACGCCAGCGTCGGTACGCCGTTCCTGCGCTACGATTCGCTGGTCGAGGATCTTGCGCAAAAGCAGTTGCCAGCGGCCTACGTGCATTTGTGGCTCGCCTGCTACGTGTTGTTCGGCGTTGTCTACTGGTACTTGACCCACGATCTTGGCGATCGCCGCCGCACACCGCTGCGGCGGGTACTGCAAATCGCCTTGCTTCTCGTGCTGAACGTCATGGCGGTGGCGATCGGCTGGTTCAGCCAGAGCGGCATATCGGCCTTGCTGCTCGCCGTGATTGCGGTGGCGCTGCCGTGGTTGTTGCCGCTGCGCGTCGGCATTGCGTGGATGATCCTCCAAAATTTCTCGCTCGTGCCGGTATTCGCGATCATCCGCGAACCCGTGTTCAGCCTCAGCGATGCGTTCCTGCAGTCGAGCTTGTACTCCGGGTTCATCGTGCTCGCATTCGTGACCGCGCTGGTCACCAAGCAGCAAGTCGAGGCACGCGAAGAGCAGCGGCGGCTGAACTCGGAGTTGCGCGCGACGCGCACGTTGCTGGCGGAGTCGAGCCGCCTGTCCGAGCGCATGCGCATCTCGCGCGAGCTGCACGACTTGGTCGGTCACCACCTGACCGCGCTCAGTCTCAACCTCGAGGTCGCCAGCCATCTTGTGCAAGGTCAGGCGCAAGAGCATGTGCGCCAAGCGCAATCGGTCGCGAAGCTGCTGCTCAGCGACGTGCGCGAAGTCGTCAGCCAGCTGCGTGAAGGCGACAGCATCGATCTGACCCAGGCGTTGCGCAACCTCACCGAGGGTGTGCCGGGCCTCGACATTCACCTCGATCTGCCGCCACGCTTCAGCGTCGATGATCCCAAGCGGGCGCAGGTGCTGCTCCGCTGCGCGCAGGAAATCATCACCAATACGGTGCGCCATGCGGGTGCGCGCAACCTCTGGCTGAACTTCGAGCGCAACGCGGATCGACAGATGACGATCCACGCCCGCGATGACGGCCAGGGTGCGACCCAGTTCAAGCAAGGCAACGGTCTGGCCGGCATGCGCGAGCGTCTCGCGCAATTCGGCGGCCGAGTCGATATCGTCACCAGCAAGGGCCAGGGCTTCATGCTCGACGCCTCGCTGCCTCTGGAGAATGGAGCATGAGCAAAGACGGAATGATCGAGGTCTGCCTGGTCGACGATCAGACCCTGGTGCGGCAAGGGATTCGTTCGCTGCTGGAACTTTCCGATTCGATCCGAGTGATTGGCGAAGCCGGCGATGGCATTCAGGCCATGGAAACGATTCCGCGCATACGACCGGACGTGGTGCTGCTCGACATGCGCATGCCAGGCATGTCCGGCCTCGACGTGTTGAACGCGCTTGCCGCAAAAAACGAACTTCCACCGACGATTATCCTGACGACGTTCGACGACGATCAGCTCGTGCTGGCGGGCCTCAAGGCAGGCGCGCGCGGCTATCTGCTCAAGGATGTGTCGCTGGATCAGCTGGTGGATGCGGTGAAGACCGTGGCTGCCGGCGGTTCGCTGGTAGCGCCGGTGGTGACGCAGCGCCTGCTTTCCGGGCTGGAGCGCATGCACAACGAATTCACCAGTCTGGACCGTCCCGATCCACTGACCGAACGCGAAACCGAGATCCTGCGTCTGATGGCCGGGGGTTACAGCAACAAGGAAATCGCCAATTCTCTCGGGGTCGCCGAGGGCACGGTGAAGAATCATGTCTCCAACATCCTGTCGAAACTCGGCGTGCGCGATCGCACACGCGCGGTGCTGAAGGCGTTCGAACTCGGGATCGTCTGAGTCGGTCCAAGTGTCGGAGGCGCCTTGACGCCGGTTCGCGTCACGCCGGCGCCCGGGCGTAGCCTTTCCGCCCCGGAGTCCAGTACCATTGATTCCCTGTCCCGTCCAAGCGGGGCCGCGTATGCACGCGTGCGAACGGGGATTGGGGACTGGGCAGGCGGAACGCCTCCCTCTCGTCTTGCTCGCGACGCGCGCAGGCCAATGGCTGAAGTCCTGGAGATGTCTCGGATGATTCGTATTTTTGAAGTGCTGGTCGCTCTTTTGATCGTATTCGTGCTGGCGGTCGTTATCGGTGTGATGTTGCCGAGCCAAGGTCATATTGAGCGTGTGGTCGAAGTCTCCAGCCCGGTCCGGCAGGTCTACGACTCGGTCAATACGTTCCGCCGCTATCCGCAATGGTCGTGGTTGCGTGCGCAGGATCCGAACGTGAAGACATCGTTCCAGGGCCCGGAAGCCGGCAAGGGCGCAAAGATCAGTTGGTCGAGTGCGGTGCCGAAGATCGGCGAGGGCAGCCTCGAGATAACATCGACGACGCCGGACAGCAAGTTGACGATGGCGCTCGACAACGACTGGAAGGGTACTAACAAGACCTACGCGATCGAGCTGCATCCGTCGGCGAACGGCAAGACGTTGAAGATCAGCGAGTCCTACGACGTCGACTACGGCTGGAATCTGGTGTCGCGCTATGCAGGCCTGTATATCAACGGCGATCCGGCTTCGTCGATCCAGGTCAGTCTCAACAACCTTGCGGCGATGCTCGCGGGCTTCCCGAACATCGACTACAAGGACCAGAAGATCGACAGTGTCGAAGTTGCCGCCAAGCCGGTCTTCCTCGTCTCGACCAAGGCCAAGCGTTCGCTCGATGAAGTGGCTGACGCGACCAATGCGGCAATGACGCAGATCGATGCTGCGATGAAGAAAGCGGGTCTGACTGCCGCCGGTCCGCGCATGACGATCACGACCGAGTGGGGCGACGAGGACTATACGTTCAGCGTCGCCGTTCCGGTCAGTGCAACGACGTTTACGCTCAACCAGCAGACCTACACGATCGAAACGCCGGTCCCACCAACGGCGGACAGCGAAGACGACGATGGCCAGCCCAAGACGTACAACCCGGGCGACAAGGATCGCAAAGGCATGCTCGTGGTCGACGGCGAAGTGCGTGCCGCGCTTTGGTACCAGGGCGTTGCGCTGTATACGGAATACACGGGCAGTCCCGCTGCGTTGCCACTGCTGCGCCTGGGACAGAAGGCGTATGCCGAGACCCACGGCTATCGCTATCAAGATATCGGTCTGGGTCGCTTCTGGGATGAACTGATTTCTGCACCGGACGCGCCGGCAGACCAGCAGACGTTCCGCGTGTACATGCCGATCCAGCGCTGACGACTGACGCCATTTAAGTCAAAAAGAAGGGCGGCGCAAGCCGCCCTTTTTCATTGCGGGGGTCCGCGCTGCTGCGAGATTGCCTGGTCGTCAGACGCCGGACCGGCGTAGTTGACCGCGAGCACGACGAATCGGGCACGACCGGTTGGCAGGTCTGCTTCGAACTCGTCGTTCTCACGGCGTTTCAATGCAGCTCGCGCGAGCGGCGAATCAATGCTTATCCAGCCGCGCGGCGCATCGGTCTCGTCCGGCCCGACGATGCGATATTCGTGCTCGGTGCCGTTTTCGTCCTCGACGCGGAACCATGCTCCAAAGAAAACCGCGGAAGCATCTGTCGGCAGCGTGTCGATCACGCGCAGCTGTTCCAGCCGCTTGCTCAGATAACGTACGCGTCGATCGATTTCACCGAGCTGTTTCTTGCGATACGTATATTCGGCGTTTTCCGAGCGATCACCCTCGGCTGCTGCCGCCGCGAGTGCGCGCACGACCTCGGGCCTGCGCAAGCGCCAGAGCTCGTCGAGTTCGTCCTTCAAGCAGCCGTGCCCTTCCACGGTGATCATCGCGGTGGAAGACGCGGCCGCTGGTCGCCAGCGGCTCACGTCGATGCGATCCGCATGTGGGCAGTGTTCGAACTACAGCGCTCAGGTTCGCGCGCAATCATTGGCTTACGCTCACCGCCGGCTGATCGAACCGAGTACGCCACGCAGGATCGAGCGACCGAGTTGGCCGGCGACATTGCGTGCGGCCGATTTTGCGAAGGCTTCAAGCATGCCTTGGCGACGGCCGGTGCCGAGCACGATGTCTTTTGCCGTCCCCATCCAGCCACCATCGCGAGCATCCCCGTGAGGCTTCGCGCCACTCCCTGCCGACGTCTGCGCAGGAGCCGCCGCCGCGCGTTGCGCTAACTTCTCGAATGCGGACTCGCGGTCGATCGCAGTGTCGTACTTTGCACCAATCGGCGAGCGCGCACGCACGCCGGCGCGCTCGTCCGCCGTAATGGTGCCGATACGGCAACCGGGCGAAGCGATCATCGCGCGCTCGACAGGCAGCGGCACGCCGCCTTCCTGCAGCGTCGACACCAGGGCCTCGCCGACGCCCAACTGGGTGATCGCGTCGACGACGTTGATTTTGGGATTGGGCGCAAACGTTTCAGCCGCCGCCTTTACCGCTTTCTGATCGCGCGGCGTGAACGCGCGCAACGCATGCTGGACGCGGTTGCCCATCTGGCCGAGGATCACGTCGGGCAAGTCGTCCGGATTCTGCGAACAGAAGTACACGCCGACGCCTTTCGAGCGGATGAGTCGCACGACCTGCTCAACGCGTTGGCGCAATGCCGGCGGTGCGTCATCGAACAAGAGGTGTGCTTCATCGAAGAAGAACACGAGCTTGGGTTTGTCCAGATCGCCGACTTCAGGCAGTTTCTCGAACAGCTCGGACAGCATCCACAACAGGAAGGTCGTATAGAGCTTGGGTTTCAACACCAGCTGATCTGCGGCGAGGATGTTGACGACGCCGCGACCGGACAAGTCGCTGCGCATGAAGTCGGCCAGATCGAGTGCCGGCTCGCCGAAGAACTGATCAGCACCGGCCTGCTCCAGCGACAATAGCGCGCGCTGGATAGCGGCGATCGAGGTCGGCGAGATCAGACCGTAGTGCTGCGAGATGTCCTTCGCGTTGTCGGTCGCCCAGGACAGCAATGCGCGCATGTCCTTGAGATCGAGCAGCAGCAAGCCCTGGTCGTCGGCGAGCTTGAAAACGATTTCGAGCACGCCTGCTTGCGTGTCGTTGAGTTCCAGCAGACGCCCGAGCAGGTTAGGGCCCATCTCGGAAATCGTCGTGCGCACCGGATGCCCGAGCTTGCCGTAGATGTCCCAGAACACCACCGGATTCGCGTTTGCGCTCCAGGCGATGCCGAGTTTGTCGATGCGTACCTTCAGCTTGTCGTTCATGACGCCCGCTTCGGCAAGGCCGGCGAGATCGCCCTTCACGTCGGCAAGAAAAACCGGTACGCCGAGTTTGGAGAAACCTTCCGCGAGCAGCATCAAGGACACCGACTTTCCGGTGCCGGTAGCGCCAGCGATCATGCCGTGACGATTGGCGTATTTCGGCAACAGATAGACTTCGTTGTCGCCCTTGCCGATCAGGATCTCGTTCAACATTTTCTCCTTTCGTGCCGAATCGGACTCACAGGGTGATTGTAGCGATGATCCCGCCAAGGTTGCCGCCCGATCCGTGTACGCGTACCGTGCAACGTTTTCGAGCCGCCCGCAAACTCCATGCAAGACAACTTCCGCGTCACTCTACTTTCCAGCGTGCTAGCCGTTGCCGCTTGCGCAGGGACACCGTCGCATGCGCCGTTGCACGCAAACGCATCACGCGTCAGCGACGATGCGGCGACGAACGCTCTCTACGCGCGGCTCGAACAGGACAGCGGCCGCTACGCGATCGGCCTTGAATTCGCGCGCAGCGGAAACGTCGCACAGGCGCAGATCGAGCTGAAAGCAGCGCTCGACGATCTGCGCGCTGCTGCAACGAGTTGCGGTGCCACGACCGGGTGTGACGTTCAGCGTTTCGTCGCCGGATTCGACAGTTTGTTGCGTGAAGGGATCGGTGGACGCGCGTCGCAGGTGGCCGAGGGCGACACCGGAGGTCCCACGCCGGAGGCGACAGTAGAGGCAGGCGAGAATTCGCCGGTGGCCGCGACCTTGCCCGAGCTGGGACGCAGCGTCGCCTTGCTCAAG
Source organism: Dokdonella sp. (assembly GCA_039921645.1). Taxonomy (GTDB): domain Bacteria; phylum Pseudomonadota; class Gammaproteobacteria; order Xanthomonadales; family Rhodanobacteraceae; genus Dokdonella_A. The sequence goes on along the minus strand of JBDSBK010000256.1, from coordinate 824 downwards.
GGGCGCGAGCTGGGCGAGATCATCGCGCTCAATGGCCCGGTCAAGGCTGCGCTGGAAGAATGGCTCACCCAGTACCGCCCCAATCTGATGGACACGTACGAGAACTACCAGTACATGCGCTATCGCATGTGGCCCGAATACGAAAAGGCCGGACTGCCCGAGGCGCTTCTGTTCGGCATGCTGGCAAAGGAATCGGGCGGCAAGGTGCATGCGGTGTCGCGCTCCGGCGCGTCGGGACCGCTGCAATTCATGTATGCGACGGGCCTGCGCTTTGGCCTCGGCACGGTCAACGGGTTCGATCAGCGCTTCGATCCGCAGCTTGCAGCGCGCGCGAACGCGGCTTACATCAATGAGCAGCTTGCGATATTCAACAACAATCTCGAACTGGTGATTGGCGCCTACAACGGCGGCGAAGGTGCGATGCAGCGCCGCGTCGGCAAGGCCACCGGCGGCGAGCAGAGTTTCTGGAATCCGGCGATCTACGAGAGCCTGTCGCAGGAAACGAGGGAATATGTGCCTATGGTGCTGGCTGCCGCGTGGCTGTATATGCATCCGGAACGCTACAACGTCAATTTCCCACGTATCGCGGGTCGGGCGGGCAGCATCACCCTCAAGCGTCCGGCATCGATCGCGGAACTGACGGTGTGTCTCGGCCAGGAAGGCAACGTGCACGATGGATGGTTCCGCACGCTGCGAAATCTCAATCCGCAGTTTGATCCGCAGCAGCAACAGCTGGTCGGTACGCAGTTCGCGGTGCCGCAGCAGCTGGAGAAAATCTACGCCCGTGACTGCGCGGCAGGCCGCTGGCCGCAGCTTGCATCGGA
>JBDSBK010000255.1:0-6077 GCA_039921645.1 Dokdonella sp. | reverse complement strand
CTGACCGGCAACCAGGCGATGCAGCAGGTCAAAGCAGGCCTGAAGGCGATTTATCTCAGCGGCTGGCAGGTTGCCGCAGATGCAAATGTCGCCGGTGAAATGTATCCCGACCAATCGCTGTATCCGGCCAACTCGGTGCCGCTGGTGGTCAAGCGCATCAACAACACGCTCCTGCGCGCGGATCAGCTCAACCATGCGGAAGGCAACGACAGCGTCGATTATCTGCAGCCCATCGTTGCCGACGCCGAAGCCGGTTTCGGCGGTGTGCTGAATGCGTTTGAATTGATGAAGGCGATGATCGAAGCCGGCGCGGCCGGCGTGCACTTCGAGGACCAACTGGCGTCCGTGAAGAAGTGCGGCCACATGGGCGGCAAGGTACTGGTGCCGACGCGCGAAGCCGTCGAGAAGCTCAATGCTGCGCGCCTCGCTGCCGACGTCTGCGGCGTGCCGACGTTGCTGGTCGCGCGCACCGACGCCGAAGCGGCCGATTTGCTCACCTCGGACATCGATCCGAACGATCAACCGTTCATCAGTGGCGAGCGCACGGTCGAAGGCTTCTACAAGACGCGCAACGGGCTCGATCAGGCCATCTCGCGCGGCCTCGCCTACGCCCCGTACGCGGATTTGATCTGGTGCGAAACCGGCAAGCCGGACCTCGCCTTCGCGCGTGCGTTCGCCGACGCGATCCACGCAAAATTTCCCGGGAAGCTGCTCGCCTACAACTGCTCGCCGTCGTTCAACTGGAAGAAGAATCTCGACGACGCGACAATCGCTCGCTTCCAGAAGGAACTGGCCAGCTACGGCTACAAGTTCCAGTTCATCACGTTGGCCGGCTTCCACGCACTGAACTACTCGATGTTCAACCTCGCCCACGGCTACGCGCGCAATCAGATGAGCGCATTCGTCGAATTGCAGGAGGCGGAGTTCGCGGCCGCGGATCGCGGGTTCACTGCGGTCAAGCACCAGCGCGAGGTGGGCACGGGCTATTTCGATGCGGTGACCCAGGCCATTCAGGGGAGCCAGTCATCGACTGTGGCGTTGAAAGGCTCGACCGAGGAAGAGCAGTTCCACGCGGGCACGAGATCGCAGGCAGCCTGACTTCTGGCGGCTTTAATGCAGAATGAGGTGTGCAGCGAAAGACGGACCCGGCTGCGCTTGATTGCGCAGCCGACCGGCATCGGAACTTGGCGGGAGAGGAGGGACCGTTCAGCGGGGTATCGCCGTAAAGTCTGCCGTTCCGATGCCGGTGCTGCCTTGGAAGCCCCACTGCAAAAGCAGCTGGCCGAACCTAGGCGGCTGGCGGTTCTGCAATCAGCAAGAACCGGGCCATATGCAAAGATTAGTCGCGCCGCATGTCCGTTTGACGCGGGGGCGCTTCAGTTCGTCGCGCCAGACCCACCTTTGGCAGCATTTAACGGTGCGTATCGGTCGGTTGGACCGCTTTGCCCGCCTGTTTAGGCCAGCCGGTTTCAAGTTCCTGCAAGAGCAATCCCTGTTCACTTCTGACATGCGCCGTCATTCGTAGGTGAGTCACGCCGTTACATGAGTTAACATCGGAAGATCGGCGGGCCAGGCGGGAGGTCGTGTGGCAAGCGTCAAGACGGAACTGACCAAGATCGCGCAAGCGGCAAGCACTTCGACTGCGCGAGCGGTGCTGCTGCCCCGTCATCTTTCCGACAAGGAGACCGAGCTGTTCGCCACCGTCGGCGAGCGTCGTGATGTCGAGCCGGACGAAATCATCTTCCGCCGCGGCGAACTCGGTCGCAGCATGTTCATCGTCGAGTCCGGCCAGATCCAGCTTGAGTTCGGCGATGGCATGCCCGACAAATTGCTCGGCCCCCGCGAGTTCTTCGGCGAACTCGTGCTTTTCATCGGCAGCCACACGCGCGTCGCCAATGCAGTCGCAGTCACACCGACCACGCTGCGCATCGTCGACCAGGAAACCTTCGAAATCCTCATCGAAAGCGAACCTCGCGTGCTTGCGCAGTTCATGCGTCGCTCGTTCTCCTACCTGGTCAGCAGCGAACAACAGCTGATCCAGAGCCTGAAACGCCGCAACGAAGACCTCATGGTCACGCTCGACTCGCTACGCCAGACGCGTACGCAGTTGTCGACCGCCCAACGGCTCGTGCAGACCGATGAACTCACGGGGCTGTGCAATCGTCGCGGCCTCTACATGTTTCTCGAACGGCTCGGCGAATACCGTCTGCCGGGGACCGTGCTTGCGCTCGTGCTCGTCGACCTCGATCGCTTCAAGCAGATCAACGACCACTGCGGCCATCTTGTCGGCGACCAGGTTTTGCGCGCAATTGCCGAAGAAGTGCAGAACGCCGCATCTTCCACCGATCTGCCGTGCCGCCTTGGCGGCGACGAATTCGCGCTGCTGATGCAGGTAACCGGTGAGGAAGAGTTGTGCGCACGCGCGACGCAGATCGTTGCGGCCGTGCACTCGCTGCGTTTCCCTGGCTGCAAGGAAGGCCTCAACGTCAGCGTCAGTATCGGCGGCAGCCTATGCGCCGACGGCTCCGACTGGGCCATCTGGTACAGCGACACCGACACCGCACTCTATGAAGCCAAGGGCAAGGGTGGCGACGGCTTTCATATCGCGGTGCCGAGCGCGGCGCCCGCAGCTGCATAGCACGGCATCATGCAATTCGCGCGCGCCCTTGGGTTGCGCACTGTGAAGTTCCGCGCACGTTCGACGCGCGGAGAACGAGCGATCAGGCAATGAACGCACTGGCCCAACCCGCTGCACCCGTGCCACTGGCAGCTACCGTGCCGCTGCTGCGCACGCTGGTGTTGTGCGATCTCGTCGATTCCACCGCTTTGGTCGAGCGGCTCGGCGATCAGCACGCCGCCGACCTCTTCCGAAAGCATGACCGATATGCGCGAACACTGGTGCAGCAGCACGGCGGCAAGGAAATCGACAAGACCGATGGCTTTCTTCTGATGTTCGAACGGCCGATCCAGGCCGTCGCCTTCGCACTCGCCTACCAGCGCGGCCTCAAGCAACTCAACCAGACCGAGAAAGCCTCGTTGGCTTCGCGCGTAGGCATCCATGTCGGCGACGTGCTGACGTGGGACAACGCGCCCGACGACATCGCCAAGGGCGCAAAACAGGTCGAAGTCGAGGGGCTGGTCAAGCCGATCACCTCACGCCTTATGCAACTCGCGCTGCCGAACCAGATTTTGTTGTCCGGCGTCGCACATTCGCTCGCGCACCGGGCGCAGGGTGAGCTCGGCACGCTGCTCGAAACGGTGCGCTGGCGTACTCATGGTCGCTATCGCTTCAAGGGCATCCCCGATCCGATCCCGGTATTTGAAGTTGGCGAGGAAGGTCACGCTCCGCTAAAGGCGCCACCGTGGTCCGGCAAGGCGCATCGCGAAGTACCGTTCTGGCGCAGGCCTGCAACGATGGGCATCGAGATCGGCCTGCTGATGATCCTGCTCGCGATACCGGTCTGGTATCTGCTCAAGCCCGAACCTGCGATCGCGTTTGCGAACCGCGACTGGGTCGTCGTCGGCGATCTCAAGAATCTCACCGGCGAAGCAAGCTTCGACGAATCGATCGACGCGGCATTTCGCATCGGTCTCGAGCAATCGCGCTACGTCAACGTCCTGTCGGATCTGAAGACGCGCGAGACGGTCAAACTGATGCAGCAGGACCCCGACAAGATCAAGGTTGATCGCGCGATCGGCTCCGAGATCGCGCTGCGGGACGGCGCGCGCGCGTTGATCCTGCCGACGGTTGCCGAGGTCGGCGGTCGCGTACGCGTGACCGCCGAGGTCATCGACCCGAACACGCAGACGACGGTGTACTCGGAATCGGCGGATGGCGTTGGCGCCGCTTCGGTCCTGCCGTCACTGGATCAGGTCAATCAGAAGCTGCGGGTGCGACTGGGCGAGGCGCTGGCCACGGTTTCAAATGAATCGAAGCCATTGGACAAGGTGACGACCAAGAATCTGGATGCATTGAGAGCGTACTCGCTGGGCCGGTCGGCATATGCCAAGGGCGACTACAAGGAAGCCATCGCATTGTTCCGCCAGGCAATCCAGCTCGATGCGGATTTCGCGCTCGCCCATATCAGCCTGGGCAATGCATTGAATTCCACCAGTGCGGGCGACAACGCTGAAGCTCTGGCTGAGTTTCGCAAAGCGGCAGGCCAAAGTGACCGGCTACCCGCACGAGACGCTTTATATGCGCAGGCGTGGCTTGCGAACTTCGAGAATCCGCGCGTTGCGCTGGAAAAGTGGCAATTGCTCGACCGTCTGTATCCGGATTTCACGTTGGCCAGCGGCGGCATGGGATTTTTCTCCTATCGAATTGCCAATCGGTTTGATGCTGCGATTGCTGCAACCGAGCGAAACGCTGTGGCGACGAACCCGCACCGAGGTATAGGCGACTTCCTGCTCGCGACTCTGTATCTCGGCAACGAACGTTACGCTGACGCGCAGCAGCGCTTTGAATTGGCGACTGCGAATGGATTCGCCAAGCAAGGGGATTATCACGCCTACCTTTATGCCGCCCAGCGACAGTTTGATCGTGCCGAACAGATCCTGGCCGGCGGCAAAGCAGGCGGTATCCGCACAGAGGACGCGCAAACCTGGTATCCGCGCATCATGTTCGCGCTTGACCGCGGGAACTGGGATGAGGCACGAAAGGTGGTCGACCGTGCGCTGCAGGACACAGCTGTACTCAAAGGGACATTGCACACCGAATTCACATTGGTCGGACTCGGTTTCCGTGCGTTGACCGAACCGAGCGACAAGCTGAAAGCCCCTTTGGCGGAGTACCTGCAAACATTGGCGGTCGGAAAGACGCGTGACACACCGGAATCACAGTTCAGCCTCTTGTTTGCAACCTATCTGGCTGCACACGCGGGCGCCACAGATCTCGCGAAGTCGAGTCTCGCCAACGTCACGTCGATCAGCCGCAACGGCGACTACCCGTATCTGTCGAGTCTCGTCACAGTCGTCGAAGCAGAGGTTGCTCGAGCGAATGGCCAACCGCAGGAAGCCATTGCGCAGCTGAAACCAGGCATCAACGGCAGTGAATACTATTTCAGCCATCGCGTGCTGATGAACGCTTACGCCATGCAGGGCGACTACGCGAATGCGCTTGCCGAGGCGCAGTGGCTCGCGCGGCATCGCGGTCGCGCGTATGTCGAGCAGTTCGGCCAGGCGACGATGCAGCCATTGAATGTCGCGCTATCCAACTTGGCTCTGCTGGACGAGGCAGAATTTTCAGTCAAGCTGAAAAAAGCCGATGCCGCGCGCGCTGGCTTGGCTGATCTGCGCAAGGCATGGCCTCACGCAGATCAGTTGACGTTCCTGCAACCGCGTTTGCGGGCGCTCGAGAGTGCGCTCGAAGCCGGCCCTAGCGTTCCCTGAAACCGACCTGAGGAACGCCCATCTGCATGGCGCTGCTGATGGCAGCGTCGGCACAGTTGTTCAACAAATCCTCGTAGTGATCCTTGCCCGCGAGTTCTTTGCAGTGCAGACATGCCGCCGGCAATCGTACGATTGTTTCCGCGTCGATTCCCAGGACGTGCAGCGCGCGCGCGGGCGCGGTTTCGAACAGCGCGCGAAAGCTGTCATCGTGGGCAAGCTTTTCAAGCAATGCGCGCGCCTGATGCTGGGTCAGTGTGTGGTCACTCATGTCGATCCCCCCTGTGTAGGAGCCGGCAGTGTATCGCCGAGGCAATGGGCTTGATAGGAGTCCTGCCAACGAAAAGCCGCCCGCCGTCAGCCAGTAAAACAGGGTGAAACGTTCTTGTCTGGAGCTTCGTCCGATCCGGAATCGCGTGCTAGGCTCGTGCGGATTTTTCGGAGTGATCCATGCGCGTTCGCCGCTGCCAAACCGTGTTCATCGAACCTCGCGAGCGCACGGAAATCGATCGGGAACTCCTGCTCGGTGCGAAACCGAGGCTGGCCTCCACGATCGAATGGGTCGCGTTGGCGCCGCATCTGGATAACGAAGTGCCGTTGGACGCCGCAGGCATCGCATTGCTTGGCTGCGTATCAGCGTCGAATTGGATCGATTCCGAGGACCTCGTCCCCGCTCATGCGCTCGCAAC
>JBDSBK010000254.1:0-3575 GCA_039921645.1 Dokdonella sp. | reverse complement strand
CGCCCGGAATATCCATCGGCTCACCCAGGACCTTGCCGCCGGCCTGCTTGACCTGCGCCATCGAGCCGGAGAGGTCGCTGACCGCAATGACGACGGAAGGATATTGCGCGGGCCAGTCGGGCTTTTTCTCGAAGAACCCGCCGTTGATTTCGCCAGGCTTCATCGGGCGACCGTCGACGGTGTCGGTCGTGCTCGCGACCACGTAATTGCCCATGTCCTCGCCCAGCGCCTGCATCTGCCAGCCAAACGCCTTGGCATAGAAATCGGACATGCGCGTCTTGTCTTCGTAGGGCATTTCGAAGTGAACGACAGGGTTCATGCTTTTCTCCTGATGGTCGATTGGAGACAAAGCGTACGACTCGCTGGCTGACGTTTGAGTTAACCCGAGCCCTGCGATGCGTCTGCGCGCCATCGACGCGCAACGCCATCGTGATTCGCTGGCGGTCGTTGGCCCCGATCGTTTTTTTCATCGACCTTAGCTGATTCTCCTGACGTCTGACATTGAGCGCCACGGGGTTTTCTGCGCACCACTCCACTGGGCTACTGGTTGGACATGCATTCAGTCATCCATTCGTAGCCTGACAGCACCTCAACGCTGGAGCCGAACATGAAGTTCATGATCCTGGTCAAATCCAACCCTGCTCTCGAGGCTCTTCTGGAAACGACGAGCGATTCGCAGATGAAGGAGCAGATGGCCGCGATGGAAGTCTTCAACGAACAACTCAAGAAGGCTGGCGTGATGAAGGACTGCGACGGCCTGCGACCGAGCCGCGATGGAAAGCGCGTGCGCTTCGACGGCGAGGCGCGCACTGTCGTCGACGGGCCATTCACCGGAGATCTCGTTGCCGGCTATTGGCTCTGGGAACTGCCGTCCATTGACGAGGCGGTTGCATGGGTGAAGCGCTGCCCGAATCCGATGTCCGTCCCTTCGGAGATCGAGATCAGGCCGATATGAGAACGGTTGCGGCGATGGGCGTTTGCAGTGCGGGCATTGAAGTCGTGCGAAGGGTGATGGCATCCCGTTGACGTACGGCAAATTGGCCTTGTCACCATTGAGGATAGTGGTCCTTCCAACCCTGCGCTCCCGGTCCGAACATCCGCTGAGTTCGGCCCGGCTTGCTTGCGGTCCGAATTGAATCCTCGTGATTCCCCATCCAGCGGACCTTCGCATGAAACCCCGATTTCAAAGCATCATGAAACTCGTCGTCGCAGCGCTTGTTTCATACGCAGTCCCCGCGATCGCCGCGGACTTGCCGCCAGATCTCGCGAGAGCTGCGAAGGCCTACGACCGCGCCACAGTCACCAGTGACATACCGACACTCGAACGACTATTCGCCGACGACTATGTCCTTGTGAACTCGGATGCCTCGGTGGAAAACAAGCAGCAGGCCATCGCTGATTTCCGCATGCCCGGATTCAAGATCGATCCCTACGCGCTGACCCATCCGGTGGAAACAGCATGGGACAACGGCGCCGTGATCGGCGGAATGGTCCAATTGAGCTGGACGCAGGATGGAAAGCATCAGCAGCGATGGATACGCATTGCCCATGTCTGGGCGAAGCGTCGAGGTGATTGGCAGATGACTTACACGCAGGTCACGCGCATGCCGCAATAGCGTGAGACGCCGAACCTCCGTGACTGTCGAGCGCATCGAGGAGCTTCTGGTAGCCATCGTCTTGCAGATTCCGGGACGACAATGACGCACTCTGCGGGTTCTTGATCCGCACGACCTTGCCGTGATCCGCCAGCTTCGGTACGGCGCCGAGCCAAATGCGCTCGCCGCGTACGATCACGATTACCGCATCACGCTCAATCGCACGTTCAACCAGCGCGAACCCAAACCCCTGCGAAGGCACCCTCACGTGCCCGCATCCGAACGAGATCGAACGGTACGGAAAATATTCTATCGACAAGATGGCGCTGGCCACATCGACGTTCGGACGATCGCGGGAGAGCGAGCGCACCAGCTTGTCCCACCAGAAATTCTCCGCACCGATGTAGAAGTGGCCATCCTGATCATTCGAATTTCGCACCGCGCCGAGAAGGCGCTCGTCATCGTACTTGCCGTCTGAGGTAACGCCGGGATTCAGCAGCAGGACTGCGATTGGCGCATCAATGGAGCCGAAGAAGGGCTCCGGCGGTGTTTCGACATGCAGACGATGAGCGGAATCTGCGGTGCGATTGAAGACCTCGACGGCCAGTGCATCGTCGGGCAGGACGAATGGCGCTTGGTGAGGCAACGCGACCCATGGATTATCCGGCAGGCTTTTGAGCGTCATCGTGGTCATGCTTGCTATCCTCGTCGCGCGACCGATCAATCGACCGGACCGCCCACTGTGCACAGACGAATCAAGCTATCGTCGGTTTCATGTCCGTCGCATTCACGCGCAAAAATACACCTGCTTCTACTCCGCACTGCTCCCACGATGCGATTCAGCGCTTGCACCCATTGGCGGCGAGCAACTTGTTCAACTCGTCGGTACCGGCGGCATCCTTCCTGCGCCCGGGACTGGCCATTTGCTCGAGGAGTTGATCGCAGAGCGCACCTTGCGAGGTCACGCCCTGCGGATCTGTCGCAGTTGGCATCCCCGCAGTCGCGGTAGCGACCGGCGCTGCTGCCTGAGTGGAGGGTTCGCTCGGCCTGGATGCGGTGCGCGCAGCCGCGGGAGGACATGGCGTGGGTTGCAGCCATACGTTCTCGCCATCCGCGCATCTGTACCCGGACACAGGGTTCGACTCACTCGCGGCAACCGATGGCTCGGATGGGTTCGGCGTCTGCGCCACAGGGGATGTGGATGGCTGCGCTTGAGGCGAAGCGGAAACCGGAATGGCGGGCGGAACCGGCTGTTCGACGGGAGCAGAGGAACTCACCGGGGCAACCGTCGGAGGCACTTCCGCCGGAGCGACGGTGGCAGGCGGCGGTGGGTCCGGTTCCGGCTCGTAGTTCGAGTAGTGCTCGGTGTCCGTGTGCGCCGGGCACTTGATGTTCGTGAACGTGATCTCCCCGTTGGGTCCCTTGCACTTGTACACCTCGCCGCTCGCGACGGGGAGAGATATGAGCGCCAGGATCAGGATCAGTCTTCGCATGCGTGTTCTCGTGTGCGATTCCGGCAAGACGAATCGATCGTCATCCGCCGCATACTCGTGCGGAAATACTACGGGCAAGTCCTGCGCGGGACCAGTCGGACGCGATCGTCCGGATCGGGTAGCCCACTGGCGCGGCGGCGCAAAGCGGCATATGCGCGGACATCTGCATAGTCTTTTCCGAGCCTCTCCCCCATCAAAATCTGAACCGAATTCGATATTCGCGTTGCCTCGATGGTCACTGATGCGCAGGCGGGTCGGATGAATGAATCTGGCCGCAATTCTCCGGCGACAAACGGTCAAAGCGAATCACGTTCGATCCATCGGGGACCGATCCCGCTTCTCGCGACCCGGAGCAAATTGCGACCGCACTGAGCGGCGACCATCGAGGTCACGAGAACGACGACCCAAACGCCCCACCCGGCACGTTCCCCACTGCGGAACCAGGTCAGCACCGGCACGCCGACGGCGACAGCCAGCAGGCCGATCG
>JBDSBK010000253.1:0-5758 GCA_039921645.1 Dokdonella sp. | reverse complement strand
TGCGTGGTCGGCGAGCTGCTTCCGCTAGGCCTCTGCAGCATGCGTTGCCTGCGGTATCTGAGCGATGGGCTCATCGATCCAGGGCTGCAGCGCTTGATGCATGGCGGTTCGCGCAGCCGCTGACAAGGCGGAACTCGTTTTTTCGAGCCGCGGGGCGGCAAGAGCGATCGTGGGCCGTGTTTGGCGAATGTTCGAAGCGTACCCGGAGGACCGTACGGAGCGCGTCTGCTCCTCGGTGACGACGTAGTGAACTGTCTCGCCACCCGAGAGTGGGTCCAGTGCATCGGCAACGTTGTTGGCGAAGAGCGAGAGGCGTGGATGCGCCTCAATCGCGGTGAGCTGTGTGTGGCGCAGGCCATGACGCCGAGCCTGTTCCAGCAGAGCCTTCGGCATTCCGCGCTCGACAGCGCGCTCGAGCATTGCCGATGATGTCTCGTTGCAGGCGCCACGTTCTTTGGCGGAATTGACCGCGCCGCTGAAGCATCCCTCCGCCAACGCCCGGCCGATTTCGCCGCCTTTGGCGCAGGCTTGAGCGGAGCCATAGGGCATTTCGAGCAATTCCAATGCATCCGCAAATCCGATGACGCCAATGCGGAATCGATGACAGTGCAGGGAGGGTCCGTGACCCAGACTCGCCGCATTGTCGAGCGCGGCTACCGCCAACTCTGCCGTTGCGCTGAAGCCTGCCAGATCAAAACTCGCTCGCGATGAGAAAGGATTGCGCACGAACATTGCAGCGTTGACGACGGCAGCAAGGTCGTTGTTCGGCCAGTTCGCATTGCCGGTACCCGCTGTAGCCAGCACGCGTTCGTCGAGCAAAAGGCGCCAGCTCATCAAGGCATTCATCAGCTCCGACTCATGCGCTCCGGCCAGTCGCACGGGCTCCGCGTTGGCGAGCGATGTCGCCACACGTCGCCAGGTGGCCTCCACCGAGATGTCGCGCAGACGACCGGGCTCGCGCCAGCGAAACCAGGCATCCCAGGCTTCTACGGCAACGGTGTCTATGAAGGGTGAGGTGGCGTGCATGGTCTCCGAGCGGCCGCACTGTCAGCGTTCACGAATGCAGGAAGTGTCGGCGCAGCTTCGCGTACGCAAGTTGAGATACATCAAGGCAGGCGTGGATTGGGCTGTTACATGCCGTTACACATCGTTGCCGAAGCGTCGTGGAAGCGTTGGCATCGCGACCTAGTCTGCGGTCATGATCTTCAACGGGGCACGATCGATGAACGCAGCAACGCAATGCGCAATGCGGACCGATTTCACGCAACCAGCGGGCACGGCGGCATTCGAGAGACGCGACGACATCGGCATCGAGCAGTTGCGCCATCACGTGCCCGTTCTGCGGCGGAAAGTCGAAGCGGGGCACTACGTCTACCGCGCCGGCCAGACCTTCAATGCACTGTTCCTGGTCAACGTCGGCTGTTTCAAGACCTGCGAGCTGGCCAGCGACGGGCGCGAGCAGGTCACCGGCTTTCGCATGCGCGGCGACTTGATCGGAGTCGAGTCCATCGGCCTTGCGCACTATGCCTGCGACGTCGTCGCACTCGAGGATGGCGAAGTCTGGGAGCTGCCGTACCCGGCGATGTTGTCGGCTTGCCTGCGCGTACCGGAATTGCAGGCAAGATTGACGATGGCGCTTGCCGAAGAGATTCGTCGGGATCGTCTATGGATGCTGGCGCTCGGTACGTTGAGTGCAGAGCGCCGTGTCGCCGCCTTCCTGCTCGATCTGTCCGATCGACATGCACGTCTTGGGTTCAGCGCGTGTCATTTCATTCTGCGGATGAGTCGCGCTGACATGGCCAGTTATCTTGCACTGAAACATGAGACCGTCAGTCGCGCGCTGTCCCGCTTGGACGATCTGGGACAAATCTCTGTTTCGCGGCGTGACGTGCGTATTCTCGACGCCGACGGGCTGCGTGGCGCGTCGGAGCAGGAACACGCCGTTGTGCACTGAAAATGCTCAACCGCGATCGAGTGCATGGCGGATGGCGGCAGAAAATTCCTCGCGGGTATAGGGCTTTCGCAGCAGGCTGAAAGCGACTTCACCGTCACTGCGATTCAGCACGGAATGTTCATAGCCCGAGGTCAGCAAGACCGGAAGTTCCGGGCGTTGCAGGCGTGCCACCTGTGCCAGATCGTGGCCACTCATGCCGCTGCCAAGAACGACGTCCGAAAACAGCAGATGGATGGCGGTGTCTTCACGCAACAGTTCCAATGCTTCTTCGGCATTGCCGGCCACGCGGCTCGCATATCCGAGCGAACGCAGGAACGACACTGCAATGCCCCGCACGTCGGGTTCGTCTTCCACGACCAACACGGTTTCGCCGCCATGGGACGCGGATAGTGGCTCACGCATTCGCAGCGCGTCCGGTTTCGCCGGAGCAGAAGGCAGGAACAGAGCAACCCGTGTGCCGTAGCCGAGTTGGCTGTCGATCGTCATCGCACCGCCGGATTGCCTGGCGAACCCGTACACCATGCTCAGACCCAAGCCGCTTCCCTTGCCCGCGCCTTTGGTCGTGAAAAAGGGTTCCAGGACCCGCGCGAGAACATCCGCGGTCATGCCGATGCCGGTGTCCACCACGCGAATCGTCACATATCGGCCCGGCTGGAGGTCGGCAATTTCGTCGTTGGAGACAACCTCGCGTTCGCCGACCGAAATGGCCAGTTCCCCGCCTCGCGGCATGGCATCGCGGGCGTTCAGTGCAAGATTGACGAGCGCAGCATCGAGTTCACCCGCGTCGGCGAAGACGTTTGGAAGTCCGCAGTCGCATTCGATCCTGATTGCGATGGTTTCACCGAGCGTTCGCTTCAACAGCGTGGTCAACTCGGTCAACCATGATTGCGGCGCAATCGAACGCGGGGAGAGTCGCTGACGGCGTGCGAATGCGAGTAATTTTCTCGTCAATGCTGCACCATTTCCGACCGCACGCAGCGCACTCTGGATGATTTGCGTGCGATCCGTTCCACTGATTTCCTCGTCCTCGAGCAATTGCAGGTTGCCGGAAATGACCGTCAGCAGATTGTTGAAATCATGTGCGACCCCACCCGTGAGCTGGCCCACTGCCTCCAGTCGTTGAGCGTGTGCGAGTTGCTCCTCGCTATGGTTGCGTTGCAGCGATGCGCTGAGCATTTGTGCGATCGACTGCAGGAAATGCAGCTTGTCGCGATCGAACGCGCGTGCCTCCGCGGCGAAAGCGATCATCACGCCGACGGGCTCGTAGCGATCGAACAAGGCCTGTGCGGCTTTGTCACGGAAACCGAATTCGGTCAGCAAGCGATCCAGAGAGCCGTCGGTGATGGGCACGAATTGATCGTCCAGCGGCGGCTCGTCGGTACCTGTCGGCGCGGCGCGCGCAGACAGACTGCTGCGGGTGAAAAGCGCAGGGAGGCGGTCCAGAAGTTCGACCGGTACGCCCAAGCCGGCACGCGGTCTGAATTCGCGATGCTGTCCATCGGAAAGGAGAATCGCGACGGCATCGATCGATAGTGCGGCAGCGACGATTTCCGGCAGACGCAGGAGCAACGCTTCGAAGTCCGGCGATTCCAGAGCGAGCCGACCGACGTCGCCGACGACGGTATCGTAGCGTGCGCGCGCGAGCGCCTGGCGAGCACGCTGTGTTTCTGAAATATCGCGAATGGCGGCAGCATAGAGCGGGTCGTCGCCGGCTCGAACGGGGCTGAGTCCAATTTCGACGGGGAATTCGCTGCCGTCGCTGCGCGTGCCGATCAATTCGTATCCCGCACCCATCGGGCGGGATCGAGGATTGGCCATGAAGCGGGCGCGATGAACGCCGTGGCCCGCGCGCAGGCTTTCCGGCAGCAGTGCTTCGATCGGCAGACCGAGCAGCCCATGCTCCGCGTAGCCGAACAAGCGTCCGGCCTGTGCATTGGCGAGCACGATACGTCCGTTGCGATCGACGACGATCACGGCATCGGGCGCCGTCTCGAACAACGACTCGAACAAATCCGCGTGGTCCGGATTGCCGATACTCATCCGCGCTGCGGCTTTGCGGTAAACAGGTAACCGGCTCCGCGCACCGATTTGATCAGTTCCGGCTGAGCGGGATCGACTTCGATCTTGCGCCGAAGCCGGCCGATCTGGACGTCGATGGCGCGATCGAAGGGACCTGCATCGCGACCGTGCATGCGCGAAATCAGGTCATCGCGCGAGAGCACGCGATTGGGGCGTTCAAGAAAGATCTGCAGGAGGTCGTATTCGCCGCTCGTCAGCGGCACCGGCATTCCATCATCGTCCGTGAGGCGACGTGCGGCTGGATCGAGATGAAAGCCTGCAAACCGCACCACCGCTGCGCTCGGCTCGGGGGCCCGCGATTCGGTGCGTCGCAGCACGCTGCGCACGCGCGCGAGCAATTCGCGCAGTTCAAACGGTTTGGTCACATAGTCATCTGCGCCGAGTTCGAGGCCAACGATGCGGTCCACGGATTCGCCACGCCCCGTGACGATGATGATCGGTCCGCGCCAATGATCGCGCAGGTAGCGGGTCAACTCGAAGCCGTCTTCACCGGGGAGGCCCAGATCGAGCAGGACAAGATCGACCACCTCGGCGGCGAGGGTATTGCGCATGGCGAGACCGTCGGCGACACAACTGACCCGGAATCCATGCATGCTGAAATAGCGACGCAAGAGCTCCAGAATCTCGACATCGTCGTCGACGACGAGCAAATGCGATTGGCGAATGGCAGCTGGGTCGACGGGAGGGCCCGGCATGTGGACGACCTTGCGAGCGATAGCTCCATCCTATCATTGCACAAGCGTGAGCCCCTGACGAAACGCGTGCTGTCCGTTCAATGGCCCGCGTTCATCTGGACTGTCGCCCCCGCACGAAGCAGGAGTCGTCGCGCTTTGCGATGGTGCTCCGACGTGTTGGGGCGATCAAATTGCCATCTGGATTTTCGCTCAAGCGAAGAAACCGCCGTGACGCGATATGGATGCGGCCCGGAGAGCGATCAAAGCTCAAGCGTATGGATCACCTGCGTCGAGTCGTCGGGGTCGGCCTTGCGGTGAAAACCCAGGAACGAGGCCAGATCCTGCATTGCAGTGTTGTCGGCCGCGTCCATCGAAATCATCGTGTGTACACCGCGCTCGCGCGCGACAGTGATCAGATGCCGCATCAGCAATGTGCCGAGTCCTTTCTTCTGCCAGTCGTCGGCGACCGCGACGGCGCACTCGCACGACGTGCCATCGACACTCATGCTGAAGCGGCTGACGCCGATTTCCTGCTTCTCGCCGTCACGATGCACCAGTGCGATAAAAGCGAAATCGCGGCGAAAATCAACATCGGTCAGCTTGTGGAGCAGGTCGTCACTGACCTGGTTGATGGATCCAAGGAAGCGGAAGTGTCGCGATTCCGGGGACAACTTCTGGATGAACGCGCGTTCCAGTTCGCCGTCCTCGGGATGGATTGCGCGGACGATCACATGGGTTCCGTCACGCAGAACGTCGGTCCACTGCTGGTTTCCCGCGGACGTCGAAATTTCCTTCTCGGCCTGTGGAGAAATTTTGGCTGCTTCCGATTCTGCGCCGCTCGCGCGAGCGATTGAGGACGTGTTGGCGATCATGGCGAACTCTCCGATATGGACGAGCACGACTATCCCCCTCGGCATCCGTTGAGTGTTGATCTGGATCATGCGTCGTGAAGATCGCGCGTCATCTTTCCTGCGCTTGACGAAGATCAATTGTCCGACGATGCGGGGCGCTATCTTTACGCCGCAATGTCGTCAACGGACATCCATGATGT
>JBDSBK010000252.1:0-17214 GCA_039921645.1 Dokdonella sp. | reverse complement strand
GGCAGCAACGGCCTGGCCAATCCGCGCGACTTCCTCGCGCCGCATGCGGCCTACGAGGATGTCGAAGGCGCGTTCGAGCTCGTGGCGAAATTCCAGGGCCATCTGTGGCGAGCGGACATCGACCATTCGCCCCTCGATGTGGTCGGCTGGCACGGCAATTACGCACCGTACAAATACGATCTGCGCCGTTTCAACGCGATCGGCTCGATCAGCCATGACCACCCGGATCCCTCGATCTTTCTCGTGTTGCATTCTCCGACCGATACGCCCGGCACCAGCAACATGGACTTCGTGATCTTCCCGCCGCGCTGGCTCGTTGCGCAGGACACATTCAGGCCGCCGTGGTTCCATCGCAATATCGCGAGCGAGTTCATGGGCCTGATTCACGGCGCCTACGATGCGAAGGCCGAAGGATTCGTGCCGGGTGGCTGCTCGCTGCACAACAGTTTCACCGGGCATGGTCCGGACGCCGCGACGTTCGAGAAGGCGAGCGCGGCCGACCTGTCCAGGCCCGACCTGATCCGCGACACCATGGCTTTCATGTTCGAGTCGCGCGCGGTGATCCGCCCGACCGCGCAGGCGCTCGACGCCGCGCACCGGCAACGCGACTATCAGGCGTGCTGGAGTGGATTGAAGAAACATTTCGATCCGTCGAACCTCTGATTCTCGCTGCGCGACGCGGAAGCGACGTCGACCTCATCGAAATTCGAACGCACACGAAAAGGCTCATCATGAAACTCGGATCTCTGAAGGAAGGCGGCCGCGACGGTACGCTCATCGTCGTCAGTCGCAATCTCCAGCGCGCCGTGCGCGCGACCGCTATTGCACCGACCCTGCAGCGCGCACTGGAAGACTGGTCGAACGCGGCGCCGCGATTGAATGCGCTGTCGAGGGCGTTGAACGAGGATCGCGCCGACGGTGCGTTCGATCTGGATGACGCCGTACTCGCTGCACCGTTGCCGCGTGCCTACGAATTCGTCGACGGTTCGGCCTACCTGCCGCATGTCGAACGCGTGCGGCGCGCGCGTGGCGCTGAAGTGCCCGAGAGCTTTTATACGGATCCGCTCATGTACCAGGGCACCGGCGCGGGTTTCTACGGTCCACGCGATCCGATCCTTGCCGCGAGCGAGGACTGGGGCATCGATCTGGAAGCCGAAGTCGTGATCGTCACCGACGATGTGCCGATGGGCGCTGCGCCGGCGACGGCGGCTGGCCACATCCAGTTGATCGGCCTGGTCAACGATGTATCCCTGCGCAATCTGATCCCGGGCGAACTCGCCAAGGGCTTCGGCTTTCTGCAATCCAAGCCGCGTTCGGCGTTGTCGCCCGTGTTCGTCACGCCGGATGAGCTGGGCGATGCCTGGCAGGACAGCAAACTGCTGCTGCCGATGCGTACCTGGATCAATGGCGAATGGTTTGGTGCCGCGGAATGCGGCGTCGACATGCAGTTCAGCTTTGCGCAGCTGGTCGCGCACGCAGCGAAGACGCGGCCATTGTCGGCTGGCACGATCGTGGGCTCGGGCACGATCGCGAACGAGGACACCGGCAAGGGCGCGTCATGCCTGGCCGAGCAGCGCACCGTCGAAACGTTGCGCGACGGCAAGCCGTCGACGCCATTTCTCAAATTCGGTGATACGGTACGCATCGAGATCACCGATGCGGCAGGCGCCAGCCTGTTCGGCGCGATCGAGCAGGTCGTGACGCAGCAGCCTTCGCGTGGCTGATCGGAAATAGCGCAGTCTTTGCGCTGCCGTTTGGCCGAACGAAGGAGATCGCATGTCGACTGCCCCGGACCTGACGCTGTACGACTACTGGCGTTCGAGCGCGTGCTATCGCGTGCGCATCGCGCTCAACGTGAAGGGACTGCGCTACATACTCAAGCCAGTGCACCTGCTCGACAACGGCGGCGAACAGCACAGCGCCGAATACCGGCAAGTCAATCCGCAGGCAGCGGTGCCGGCGTTAGTCGATGGCGCTCGCGTCATTCGCCAATCGCTCGCAATCATCGAATATCTCGACGAGGTCAAGCCAGACGTGCCGCTATTGCCGTCCGCAGCACGCGATCGTGCGCATGTGCGCGGGATGGCGTTGCTTGTTGCGTGCGACATCCACCCTTTGAACAACCTGCGAGTGATGCAGTACCTCGAGCGTGAACTGACGCTCGACCAAGCTGCGCGCGAACGCTGGACGCGGCACTGGATGGAAGAAGGCTTTCGCGCGCTCGAAAGCATCCTCGCCGATGACCTGGCGACAGGCGCGTATTGTCATGGCGAAGCGCCGACGATGGCCGATGCCTGCCTGATTCCACAGGTCTACAACGCGAAGCGTTTCAACGTCGACATGACGCCGTATCCGACCATCATGCGCATCAACGAGCAGTGCATGGCGCTTCCGGCATTCGATGCGGCGCGACCGGAGATGCAGCCGGACGCGCCACCGTAGAACACTATTCCACGGAGCGTCGCGGACGCGAACCGGCGGACCATGCCGCAAGAAGCAGCATGAGGCCGAGCAAACCTTCGGCCACGACGCCGAGCGTCGGTGCACCGAAGGTGAGTGGACCTCCCGATACGGCAAAAGGGACGTTGATCGGAGGATTCGAATCCGTCGCGCCTTCCGACTGCGATATGTAAGTCAGGGTATAGCTTCCCGCGGCAAAGGAACCGATCGGGAAATCGACATCATGGCCCGGTGGTGGAACGCCGCAGACTTCAAAGTAGGTCTGATGGACCGTCACGACCGTTCCCGCTATCTGCACCACTGGCTGGCTGTAGCCGCCGCATCCGTTCCATGTCAGCCGCAGCGACAACGGTTGATCAGCGAGCGCGGGATAAGGGAGCACGTGCGGGTTGGTCAGGCCCGGGATGTTTTCGCCCGCTTGCGCCGGAAGTATCACCGCAAGCAACAGCACCATGATGAAATTTCGCAGCCTGCGCAAGAGCATCATCCCGCGATGTACCGCTGCAACTGTTCGATCTGCGCGCCCTGTTCGCTGATCACCGCCTTGACCAGATCGCCGATCGAGACGATGCCGACGACCTTGCCGCCATCGACCACCGGCAGATGGCGCACGCGGCTGTCGGTACACAGGCGCATGCAGGTGTCGACAGTGTCGGCTGGATTCACCGAGATCACTGATGCGGTCATGATGTCGCGCACCGGCGTGTCGCTCGACGAGCGGCCTTTCAGGATGACCTTGCGCGCGTAGTCGCGCTCGGAAACGATGCCGATGAGTTCATCGCCGTGCATCACGAGCAATGCGCCGATGACGCGGTCGGCCATCGTCTGGATTGCCTTGAGTACCGGATCGTCGGGGCCGATGGAGTGGACCTGGTCGCCTTTTTCCGCGAGGAGATGCCTGACCTGGAGCATGTGCGCCTCCACTCGAGCGCAGCGGGTTGCCGCAGCGCAAGTCTAACGCCGTTGGGCTGGAAATTGCTCTGCATGTCCGACCCGCAGGGGTCGTGGAAGTGTCTGCTGGCGTCAGGAACGACAGCGCCGCGTGCGACAGCATCAGGTCGCGTCATGCGCGCAGGTTGAGCGAGCGCGTAGACAAGAACGCCACGGGCATCGTTGCCCGCGGCGTCGAGAAAACATGGAGTCGGCTCACCTGACAGAGAGAGCCACCTCCTCAGCTGGCTTACGGACCCTCGAAACCGTCCTTGAAGATCACATCCGAGCAGGTGACGGTGACGTTGGTTACGTTGGCGCTTGCGACCGTGCCGCTGCCGTTCGTTACCGTGCAGGTCTCCGACGGGTTGGACGGCTGCGTGCCTACCGTTACCGCATACGCGGTGGTGTCGGCGAGGCCGGTCGGGAACGTGAACGTCCCGTTTGCAGCGACGGGTAGCGTCTGTGCGCCGCCGTTCAATGACAACACCAGACCACTACCGGACAGGCCGCTGACGTTGCCGCCGACCGTGTAGGTCGTCGGTGCCGCGGCCACCGTCGGCACCAGGCACCACGAGTTCAGCGTGCCGGTGTCGTTGGCGGCGTTATCGACGATCTTCAGCGTCCAGGTCCCGGCCAGGCTCTGGCCGGCGAACGGCGCCAGTGGGCTGAACGGTGAGTAGGAATTGCCTGTGGTGTACGCCTGACCCGTACCGGAGGCGCAACTGGTCTGCGCCGAGGTGGCCGCGGAATCATCGAAGGTGATTTTGGCATCGTTGCCGATGCAATTGCCGCCGGTCACCGGATTCGACAACAGCGTCACGGTGGTGCTGCCATTGCTGACGGTCACTTTCAAATCGCCGATGTAGGTATGGCTGATATCGGTCGAGATGCGCAGTCCGGTCAGGGTGCCGGCGGTGGCCAGAGTCTGGCTGTCGCTGACGCCGGTCGCGTTGTTGTCCGGAATCGCCCCGCCGCTGGTGTGGCAGATCGGTGCGAGCACATTGGCGGTGGTGAAGTTGAACGCGGTCGACGTGGTGTTGCCACAGCTGTTGAACGCCTTCACGCGCCAGTAATACGTGGTGGTCGGCGCAAGACCGCTCACCGATGCGGTGGTCGAGGTGAGGTTCGGCAGCGATTGCACGATGGTGTTGAACGCTGCATCGCTCGCCACTTCCAACGTGTACGAGCTCGCCCCCGCACTCGCCGCCCAGCTGAACGTCGGTGACGTGCTGACGCCTGTCGCCGCGTTCGCGGGCGCGGTCAGGCTTGCGCCCGCCGGGTTGCCCACGCTCACGTCAAGGCTGACGGTGGCGGTCTCCGGATCAGGCACGCCGGTGCCGGTGCCAGTGATCGTGATCGGATAACTGCCAGTCGCCACGCCGGTTGTGATCACGGACATCGCGCTGCTGCCCGGGAAGGTGCTTATCGAGGTCGGGCTGAAAGCGACCGTGGACGGAGCAGGATTGCCGCTCGCGCCGAGCGAAACCGTGCCGTTGTAGTTGTTCGCGCTCAGGTTCACGGTGTACGAAGCCGGTGTGCCGGCGCAGACTGAAACCGACGGCGGCGTCGCCGAGATCGAGAAGGGTCCACCGACCGAACCTGTTGGCAGCGGCCATGCCCATACACCTCTTCCGCGGGTATAGGCGGACAAGGTGGTGAAGCCGCGGTCGATCGACAGGCTCCACACCATGACATGCGGCAGACCCTCGAAGCGCTGCCAGACCGGCGTCGGGACGGTGATGTCGTTGGTGTAGTACAGGCCCCAGTCCATGCCGACGAAGACCTGTTTGGTGTTCAGCGGGTTGGCGATCACCGTATCCGCCGGGATGTCGGGCAGATTTCCGCTCTTGTCGACCCAGGTGAAACTGGCGCAGTTGGCCGTGCAGGTCACCCGGAACACATGGCCGGGTGTCGCTGGCGTGTTCGCGGCGAAGCCGGCAACCGCTGCGTAGCCGATCAGTGGATTGACCGGATCGGTGTTGACGTCCTGGATAGTGCGGTTCGGTAGCACCGCATTGCTGCCGGTCACATTGACCGCAGTGGCCGCACCGACACCGCCGAGACCAAACACGTACTGCACGTTGCCGTCGGTGGTTCCGGCCATCGCGATGGTCGGATCGGTGAACGAATAGTGCAGCTGCGTCACATAGGAGCGGTTGTCGGTGCCGATGATGAGATTGTTCTTGCTCAGGTCGCCGGTCTTGGCCGTCCAGGTGCCCGATGAGGGCGTCGCTGCAGTGGACTCCCACAGGCGATAAGTGCCGTAGATCAGATGCGTGCAGCCCGAGGCCGTGGTGCAGCCGCTATTTGCCACGCTGGTGGAGCCGTAGCGGTACAGGTCGAACTGGGTCAGAAAACTTTTGCGCTCGCCGCTTGCGGACTGCGGGCTCCAGCCGCCGCCGATCGAGGATTGTCCGCCTGTCCTGGACGTGCTCATGTAAAGGTCGCCGTAATACACCGACGAAAACCAGTGGTTGCCGAGCACCGGCTCGATGGCCGAATAGAAGCCGTCGCCGCCGTTGTTAGATTGCCAGGCGACCGGGCCGGTCGGGGTGCCGCTGAACGCCGCGGTCGCGCTGCCGTTGTCCTGGAAGCCGGCAGCGACGCCCGGGTTTGCCGCGGTGGCGAAATTCGCGGTGGTGTTGCCGCCATACACCTCGATCGTCGGCAGCTGGTTGTTCATGTCGGTCCAGGTCGGGCTGGCCGAGCCGCTGACCGCATTGCTGGCGTAGTACACGCCGCCGTCGTTGCCGTTGATGACATGGTCCTGGTTGCCGCCGACAAACGCGCGCGCGTGATTGTCCGGGTGAACAGGGCCGCCGCTGTAGGCATGGGTGAGGTTGGTATAGGTGCCGCCGCTGTCCTTGGAGACCAGAAGATCCACCGTGCTGATGAAAAACACCGTCGGATCGGTCGGAGAGACGGTAAGGCCGGCGTCGTACCACATCTGGGTGCCGACATCGCCGCTGCTCGGGAGGCTGGACGCGGTCCAGCTGGTGCCGCCATTGCTGGTCTTGTAGATGCCGCTGATACCGCTGGACGAAATATCCGAGATCATCGCGTACAGCACCTGATTGTTGCTCGGTGCAGCGGCGATTTCGATGCGGCCCAGATTCGCGTTCGGCGAACCGTTGCCGAGGCCGGCCGGCATGCCGCTATTGAGCAGCGTCCAGGTACCAACGGCCGGACAGCCGCTGGTCGGCATCGCCGCACCATAGACGCCGTTCGCGCCGTTCTTGCCGAGGTCCGGCTGCACCGGCGTCGCCTTGCCACGCGTGCCGACGGCTGCGTACAGCTGGGTGGCGGGGCCGATCTTGACCGCGAGCAGGCCGGTCATGTCCTGGCGCTGCGCGCTGGGGCCAGCGGCGAAATTGTTGGTGTAGCAGGGTCCGGCCCAGTTCACGCCAGCGTCGTAGGAGAAATACAGACCGGTCTTGGTGCCGGCGATCACGTTGCTGGAATTGTTCGGATCGACTACCACCTTGGAGATCGATTGGTACTGCGGGAATCCGTTGGCGGATGGCGCGTACATCATGTTGAACACGTCGGTGCCCAACAGACTCCAGGTTTCGCCCTTGTCACTGCTCTTGAGCACGCCGGCGGAACCGAACGAGAACGACCCGTAGTTGAGGTCGCCGGTGCCGGCGTACAGCACATTGTGGTTGCTTGGGTCCATCGTGATGTCGTCGATGGCCATGCTTGCGATCTGCGGAAAGTCGGTCTTTACCGTCCAGGTCGTGTCCGTCGTGCAGCAGTTGGTGGTTTTCCACACGCCGCCGCCGTCTGCGCCGAGCCAGGCGACCGCGGGGTTGTCCGGGTCGGACACCACCGCGTTGACGCGGCCGGCTGCGCGATTCGCGCCGAAGCCTTCGCCGGTCAGCGGCTGCGGTCCGAGCAGGGTGAATGCATTCGGATCGAGCGCGAGCGGGCTGCTGGCGGAACGGACGTAGGTCTTCGCGCCTGCGGGCACGGCGGATGCAATCCGCTCATCCTGCTTGGCGGCCTCTACGTACCAGACCGGCTTGACGGTGAAATCCGTCGCCGAGCCGTGATAGCCAAGGCGGATCGCAGCGGAATCGCCATCGCTTGGCGTGCGGCCCTCGCTCTCCTCCGATTCCGCAAACGCAAAGTTCGAGGAGTCGTGCGTGGCAAACCAGTAACTGCCGCAGGACGCAGCGACCGCACTGGCGAATGCGAATCCGCCAATCAATTTCTTCATGGATATCCCCTGGAAAAAGATCGGCGGACTCAATGTTCCGCCTCGGGACGGATCATACCGCGCACAGAGGCTGGCAAAGAATTCGTCAACCCGCGTGTATGGACATTCTTTTCAAACCGCGTCACGGCCGTCGGGGCGGGTGTGATATTCGTCAATCAGGTACAGCGGGCGCTGCTTCGATTCGACGTATAGACGGCCGAGGTATTCTCCGATGACACCGAGCGCCATCAACTGGATGCCGCCGAGGAACAGAACAACGACCATCAGCGACGGATAGCCGCGCACCGGGTCGCCGAGCCAAAGCGCCTTGCCCAACACCCACAGCCCGAATGCGAACGCGAGCAGCGCGGAGAGCAGGCCGAAATAGGTCGCTACCTTGAGAGGTGCGTTCGAGAACGAGGTAATCCCCTCGATCGCGAAATTCCACAGCTTCCAATAGTTCCATTTGGTTTGACCGGCATGTCGCGGGTCGCGATGGTAAACAACGGAGAGTTGCTTGAAACCGACCCAGGTGAACAGGCCTTTCATGAAGCGCTGGCGCTCGCGCACTTGCTTCAGCGCATCCAGCGCCCTACGCGACAGCAGGCGATAGTCGCCGGTATCGCGCGGAATCGGTGTTGACGACAGGCGTTCCATCACGCGGTAGAAGCCCAAGGCCGTCATCTTCTTGAAGCCGGTTTCGCCGGCACGCGAGGCGCGGGTGCCGTAGACGACGTCGTAGCCCTCGCGCCAGTGCTTCACGAAGGTCGGAATCAACTCTGGCGGATCCTGCAGGTCGGAGTCGATCACGATCGCGGCGTCGGCGTCGACATGGTCGAGTCCGGCAGTCAGGGCGAGTTCCTTGCCGAAGTTGCGCGAGAGTTTGAGCGTCGACACGCGCCGGTCCGCAACGCGCAGCGCGCACATGATGTCGTAGGTGTCATCGCGGCTACCGTCGTCGACGTAGAGCACTTCGGACTCGAGGTCCAGCCCGTCGAGCACGGCAGCGAGGCGCGCGTGAAAGTCGCGCAAGCCTTCGCTTTCGTTGTAGGCGGGAACGACGACGGTGAGTTTCGACATGGGGATACCGGTGCAGGGAATGTCGAAATGCTAGCCGACTCCGCTGCAATGGGACATGACAGGCAACGAGTTGCATCCGCGATAATAATTCGATTATTCTAGAAGTATGGAATTAACCAATGCCGTCATCGCCCTGTCCGCGCTCGCCCATGCGCATCGGCTGGCCCTTTATCGTCTGCTGGTCCAGGCGGGCTCTGAGGGGCTCAATGTCGGCGAACTGCAGTCGCGCACCGACATTCCGCCCGCGACGCTGACGCATCACCTGCATGCCTTGCGCCGTGCCGGCTTGATAGCGGACACGCGCGACGGGCGCTCGATTCTCTGCCGCGCGGACTACGCGCAGATGAATGCCTTGCTCGCCTTCCTCACCGAAAACTGTTGCGGCGACGCGTCGGCGTGCGCGCCAGGCGTCCAGTGCAAGCCCAAATCCGTCGCCCCCCATCGGAGAACACGCTCATGAAACGGTTCCATGTGCACGTCAACGTGACAGACCTCGACGCAAGCCTCGCGTTCTATTCGCGTCTGTTCGATGCAAGCCCGTCCGTCGTGGAAGCCGACTACGCGAAATGGATGCTCGACGACCCCCGCATCAACTTCGCGATATCGCGGCGCGAACGCGCGGCCGGTGTCGATCATCTGGGCTTGCAGGCCGAGAATGGCGAGGAACTCGCGGAAATCGGTCGACGCCTCGCGGCCGCCGACGCGATCAAGCTTGCCGAGGTCGACACGACCTGCTGCTACGCGCAATCGGACAAGTATTGGACCGAGGACCCGCAAGGTCTGCGCTGGGAGACGTTTCATACGCATGGCGCAGCAACGACGTACTACGACGCCACGGCCGAAGACGCATGCTGCGGGCCGCATGCCCGTGCTGACGATCCAAAACCCGATTCTGCGACGGGCGCTTGCTGCGGGCCGGCAGCCGTATCGGCCCGTGCGCGATGCGGCTGAAGCGGCGACGCGACATGAAATCCAACGTGATGTTTCTATGTACCGCCAACTCGGCGCGCAGCATCCTCGCCGAGGCTCTGCTCGGCGTACTTGGCAAGGACCGCTTCATTGCGTACAGCGCCGGCAGCCATCCCGGTGGACACGTGCAGCCGCTTGCGGCCGAGCTCGCCGTGAAACTCGGATATCCGGCGGAAAATCTGCGCAGCAAGAGCTGGGATGAATATGCGGTCGAGGGCGCGCCGACGATGGATTTCATCATCACCGTCTGCGACAACGCCGCAGGCGAAGTTTGTCCGATCTGGCCCGGCCAGCCGATCAGTGCGCACTGGGGCGTCCCTGATCCCGCCGCCGTCGAGGGCAGCGAGGAGCAGCGCCGCGCCGCATTCCTGAAGGCCTTCGTTTCCCTGCGCAAACGCGTGGAGCTGCTGCTCGCACTGCCGCTCGAACAACTCGACCGGCGTGCGCGCGAACGCGAGCTGCGTGCGATTGCGGGGGCCGACGCATGATGTCGCTGGGTCGACGCGTAGCCGCCGAG
Source organism: Dokdonella sp. (assembly GCA_039921645.1). Classification (GTDB taxonomy): domain Bacteria; phylum Pseudomonadota; class Gammaproteobacteria; order Xanthomonadales; family Rhodanobacteraceae; genus Dokdonella_A. The sequence goes on along the minus strand of JBDSBK010000252.1, from coordinate 7,057 downwards.
GCGCTTGGATCGAGCGCGCTCGCTGCGATCGTGATTGGATCAGGGGTAATGGCCGAGCAACTGGCCGGCGGCAATGCAGCCGTCGCGCTGCTGGCCAATACGATGGCCACCGCGGGCGGCCTGTACGCGTTGATCGTTGCGTTCGCATCGATTTCCGGCGCGCATTTCAACCCGCTCGTAACGGTTACGTGCGTGTTGCGGCGCGAACTGTCACTGCGCGACGCGTTGCTCTACGTGCTGACGCAGATCGGAGGAATGCTCGGCGCGGTCGTGCTCGTGCATGCGATGTTCGGTCTGCCTTTCTGGCTTCCTTCGACGAAGCCGCGTGCGGGCGCGGCACAGGCGTTGAGCGAGGCGGTGGCGACCTTCATGCTGATGCTCGCGATTCATGCGACGCGTCGACGCAGCGCCGAGAGTGTCGCGGCCGCCATCGCATCGACAATCGCAGCCGGCTACTGGTTTACTGCGTCGACCTCGTTTGCGAACCCGGCCATCACCTTGGCGCGCGCGCTGTCCGATACCTTCGCCGGGATCCGCATCGCCGATGTTCCGTTGTTCTGGCTCGGTCAGATCGCTGGCACAGCGGTGGCGTTGGTGTGCTTGCCGTGGCTGTTCGCCGAGGGTCCTGGGGCGACGCCAGAGAGTGCCGATATCCCTCAGCGCGGCAGATAGTCTGCGCCGCCGAGCTGGTTTGCCTGACGCTGGATCCATACGGCACGGCGCTGCACGTAAGCGGAGGGCCGATCGACGCGGAAACGCGCCGGATTGGGCAGCACCGCCGCGAGCAACGCCGCCTGATGCGCATCGAGCTGCGCTGGCGTGATGCGAAAGAACTGCGCACTCGCCGCACTCGCGCCGTAGATGCCATCGCCAAATTCGGCGATGTTGAGATAGACCTCGAGGATGCGTCTCTTCGGCCACATCGCTTCAATCAGCACGGTGAAATACGCTTCCAGCCCCTTGCGCACGAAGCTGCGTCCGTTCCACAGGAACAGGTTCTTCGCCACCTGCTGGCTGATCGTGCTCGCTCCGCGCAAGCGTTCGCCCTCATCGGCGTCGGCGATCGCGCTCTGGATCGCGTCGAAATCGAAGCCGTGGTGGGACGGAAATTTCTGGTCTTCCGCGGCGACGAGCGCGATCGGCAATTGCGCCGATGTCTGCGCCCAGCCGGTCCAGCGGTAGTGCAGGTGGAAATCGCGTTCGCCCTGCAACTGCGCGGTGATCCAGCGTTCCAGCATGAATGCAGAGGTGACCGGTGGCAGCCAGCGCAGGCAGAGTACGCACACGATGCTGAGCACGAAGCCTGCTCCAAACGAGAACAGGCTCCAGCGCAGAAGGCGTTTCAGTAAGACTCGTGAATGCACGCATCAACCCGCAAGGAAAAAATGCAACCGCGCTTCCGGCGTGTCGACCCGGCCGCGGCCATCACCACAGCTCCTGCATTTCCCACCCACATGGAAGTGGGGAGTGTTCGCAGGCGTCGGGAACGCCTGCGGACCGACGTACCGTCATCCATGGACATTGCCGGAAAAATGCTCCTGCATTTCCGGCGTATCGTCATCCATGGACATTGCCGGAAAAATGCTCCTGCATTTCCGGCATACCGTCCATCCATGGACATAAAAAAGCCGGCGCGGAGTTGCGCGCCGGCTGCAAGGATAGCGCGAGGCGCGATGGCGCAGTCCATTCGGACGACGCCATCGCGCGCTCACATCAATGGCACATGTAGTCGACGGCTGTGCCTTCAAAGCCATCGGCGAAGACCACGTCGGTCGGGCCCGGCGTGCCGAGCGTCACCTCGTCGAGGAAGAATCCGGCGAATTCCGCGCCGCCATCGGCGGTGTAGCGCCAGCGAAGTTTCACGTTCTGCCCGACATAGCTGGCGAGGTTCACGCTGAAAGGCTTGAACACGGCAGTTGCAGAGCCGTTGTTCGGATCGGCGTTGCTGCTTGCGGTGGACACGCCGGTGAAAGCGCCATGGCTGGGTGCGAATCCGCATGCGTTGCCGGCGGTCTGGCTGAGCGTGTTCGGATAACCTCCGATTGGCGGCAGGTCGCCCCAGGTCGAACCACCATCGGTCGAGATTTCCACCACGACGCCGTCCCACTGGTATTCAACGTCGTACTTCGCCTTGAAGTTCAACGTGGTCGCGCCAGCGGCGATGGTGAGCGCAGGCATGTTCACGCTGGCGCAGGTGTTGGCAGGGTAGGTCTGTCCGTCGCCTGCATTGTGGTAGCTGTAGGTGCCGGCGCTCGCCGCCGTATTGGTGACCTGCCACGGCGTATCCAACGCCATGTAAGTGTGGGTATCGACGTCATCGAGGAAGTGCGCCGGGTCCGGACCCGCGCTGCCGCTCGGGGTCAGGTTCAGCACGCCCGACGTCAGGCCGGTGTTGCCCAGGCTGTCGACAGGAGTTACCCGGTAAAAGTAGGGCGAACCGTTGATGACCGTGCTGTCGGCATAGGACGTGGTGGCTGCGCTCGGGTCAAGGACCACGGTGCTGGTGAAGTACGGATTGGAATCGCGTTCCACCTTGTAGGAGACGCCGCTGGCGTTGGGGCATGATGCCGTGGCCGCACTCCATGCGATGTTCGCACTGCAGCTGACACTGTCGGCGCTGCCGGTCAGGGATGTGGTGTCGAAGGTTGGCCCGAGTGAGCAGGTATCGTTTGAGACGGCATCCACACAGGCCGAAATGGCACCTTCGACATCGTTCGAAACGCCGCGCACGGTGTATGCGTAGCTGAAACCGCCCTGGGTGCGCGCATCGTACAGCGGCGAGGCGTTGCCACCGCCCACCAGATGGAAGTCGCCGGGTGCGGCAGAGGCGCAGGTCCCGTTCGCGCGATACAGCTGGAAGCCCTGCGGCGCTGCGGCGGAGGTGAAGCCGATCCCGATGCCGCTTGCATCGTTGCCGGCCACATTGACCGCGCTGGGTGCTGCGAATGCGGTCTGATCGGGCAGGCCGAAAGCGCCGTCGACCGCCAATGCGTAGCCCTGTCGATCGGTTTCGAGGCGACCATTGCCCGGAATCGCTGCAGCCTTGACGTTGAACGTGTAGCTTCCCGCTGTCGGCGCGGTCAGCCGCACCTGTTCGACGGTGTTCTTGCTGTCGGCGCTGCCGCCGATGGTCGATACGCCGCTGGTGAAGTGATTGCCCAGATAGGTGCCGCCAGGCCCGACAACTTCGAGATCGAGGTTGTTGACCAGCGTCGCTGCTGCGCCCGGCATCGCTTCCGGATCGAACCAGGTCAGAGTTGCGCGAAGTTCCTGGCCTGCCCCGACGTTGGCGATCGTATAGGTGTGCATTTCGCCGGTCTCGAGGCCAGCCGCGTTGCTGCGTTCGAACAGGCGCAGGCGACGATTGTCGTTGCCACCGGTGAGGGTGTTGGAGAACCACAGGTTGCCATCGAGCCATGCGCGACCCCAGCCGATGTTGCCGTTCGGCCAGGTGCTTGACTGCAGTACATCGGTGCCGTTCAACAGGATTGCCTTCATCGCGGCACCGTTCGGATTGAAGGCATCCGCGGACGTCTTGCTGCCACGGGGATAAAAACCTTCCGCGAAGAATTGACGCAACAACGCGGCGTTACCGGCAACCGTCGGCGTCGCCATCGAAGTGCCCGACAGCGACTTGCTGACCGGTGCCTCGATCGTGCTGGTGGTGCTTGCGTCGCCGGACGCGGAGATCGTCGAGGATCCCGGTGCCATGATGTCCGGTTTCTGGCGACCGTCGGCCGTCGGGCCGCGGCTGGAGAAGCCCGCAATGGTGGTGCTGCCGGCATGGCCGAGCGCGCCGACCGTCAACGCGTTCTTCGCATTGCCGGGCGAGCCGATGGTTTGCGCGCCGGCGCCGTCGTTTCCGGCGGCGACGACGAACAGCAGATCTTCCAGCGTGTTGGTGGCGTAGTCGACGTTGTTGTCGTCGCTCGCATAGGCGCCGGCATCTGCAGCCCCCCAACTTGCGCTGTGGATGTGCGCGCCGCCGGCGACGGTCTGCGCGAGCGTGCCGCGCAAATCATTGATGGCAAGGCAGCCGCTCGGATCGTTGCCGATGTCCTGCTGGATCAGCTGCGCATTCGGCGCCATGCCGTCTGCGAGGTCATGTCCGGCGCTGGTCGGCGTGGAGGCGACATAGGTGCTGGCGCCAAACGTACCCGCCGCATCGCCGACGATGGTGCCGCTCGTGTGCGTGCCGTGATAGGACGTAGGCGACGTGCCGCCTGGGCAGATGTTGTTGTTGTCGCCGCCCGTCGCGCCCGGCTGCGGCCAGTAACCGAGAAGCTTGTTGTTCGGATAGAACGTCCCGACCGCGGGCGGAACCGCCGGCGTTGCATCGGGCAGGGTCACTTCGACATGCGGACCGCTGCCCTTGTCGAGCGTGGCGAACCACGCTTCGTTCGCATCGGTGCCACTATCGGATATCGCGACGATCTGGCCGCTGCCGAACAGATTGTGGTCCCACAACGGGGTAGGGCCGCAGATCGCGCCGCTGCCGGCACATGCTGCGGTCGCATCGCCCTGGATCGCGCCGATTGCGCCGGAGTTCATCAGGTGCGGTCGTACCCACGGCGACACGAAAGCGACATCGTCGAGCGACGTGGCCGCATTCAACAACGCGTCCAGCTGGTCATATGCGACCGAAGCGCGCACGTACTGCGCGGCATCCGCGCGTTCGCTGCGCTGTTCGATGCGCACGCCGGGAACGAGCTTCGCGAGGCTGGCTGCAATGTGCTCGGACGAGGTACCGGCAAATGCATCGAGCTGGATCGCGTAACGATTGTCGTACTGCCTGGCGATCGACGTTGCGCGGCTCGCCGACCACAACGTCGGATCGAGCTTCAACGGCGGCTGCAGATTGCCGGCCCAACGTACCGAAGCTTCCTTCGTGATGTCGGAGAGCTTCAATCCGTTGAGGCGCACGTAATAGGCATTGTTCGGCACGTAGCCGAGGAATTCCACGCCGCGCGCGAGCAGCGTCCGGCGACCATCGAGGTGGCCCGCACGGAATTGCACGATCGCATAGTTGGACGACGTGCTGGCAGGCGCGCTGCCGACGCTGCGTGCATCCAGCGATTGCATAGAGGGGTCGAAAATTCCGGCGCGCAGGATGATCAGGCCTGGATTTGCACGGGCGGCATCGATTGCGTCGGGAGAAGGCTGCGAAGCAGCAATGGTCGCTGCCGGCGTCGTTGAGGAGGCGGCGCCGAGGGCGATCGCCAATGCAGCGGCGAGCGCAGTTCGTATGGGCATGACAGGCATTTGGTATTCCCCGGAAGAGTCCGTCGGTGACGAACAACTTTTCGAGTATGCGTTCGCCTCATCGGCCATACATCGACCTGTCTGACTAGGTCCGGAGGCGTATTTTTGCGAGACCAGAGGATGACCTTGATGAAATTCGCGTAGGACTCCGGTGTTTTCTGCATACCGTGCAAGGAGCTCGCACCGCTTAGCCGATCTCCTTGAAATCGTCTATCGACGCCTCCTTTATGAAGTGTCCGGAGCGGCGTTTAGACCGGTGCTCGCCAGATTCGACCTAGCCTAGTCGTGGGTCTATCGCCAATTCATATTTTTAAGGAATGTCATGTGGCTGCGGAAAGCGAGGGGACGCGACCTGCGCAGGATTTGCAACGGCGGTCACTGTTAGTTTTTTGTGAATCAAGCTAACATGGGAGCCTATTCGACTGTCTGTGGAACTCCTTAGGATTCGGCAGACTCTTTAACGCACTCCGTTTGACTGGCCACCTTCCTATCCCGCCATGAGATTGCGCTTCGCCAAGCTGCTGCTGTCGTTGTTCCCTCTGGTGGGGACGGCGCAGACGCTGTCGTCACTGGTGCCGGAAACGGCGCCGGGCAAGACGCCTCTGGTCGAACAACTGCTTGCGCTGGATTCAGCCGGTCGGCCAATGCTGGTACAGGGTGCCCCGGTGTTGCCGATTTGGTCCGGGTCGAGCGGTCAGCTGCTCGCGGTCGTCGCTTTGCCGCAAACCTGGGCGAAGACCCCACTTGACGCTACGCCCGCTTATGGCGGCCCTTCGGCTTGGCATCTTGCCGGCAGCTCGGCCGTCAGTGCTGGTGGTTTGCGCTGGCAACTCGGCAGCGGATTTCGCGCCGATGCGATGCTCGGTGAATATCTTGCCGCCGCGCCCATGACATGTGGCGCAAGTGATTGTGATATTGCGACATCGCGCTGGTCTCGTAGCTCGCTGGCGGGTTCACTCGGCATGGGGTGGACTTCTGCCGGTGGCGGACTTGATGTGTCCTACGGCTTGTCGTGGCTGCAATCCCAAGGCAATCGAGCGTCGCTTGGCCGTCTTGCGATAGGTTCGGCCCTGGTGCCGGTCCTCACCTTGCCGGACGCGCAATCCTACGAACTCGACAGCGAGGCTTCGTTGTATGCGCGCGGCCGCTGGCAATTCGAACAGGGCCCCGCGTTCAATGTCGCTGCAAGTTATGGGCGTGGGCGTCTGTCCCCGCTGGGTGGTGTCGCCGGCGCACTCGCGCCCGGCGTTGATCTGGATCAGCTTTCGCTCAGTCTTGGTCTCGATGCGGGTTCCTTGCGAGGCGCAATCGTGGGCCACGTCGTCAGCAGCGACGATCCGGTCCTCGCAGGCAAGCGCTGGACGACGCTGGATCTCGGTGTTTCGTGGCGCACGCCATGGAGCGGGGAGCTCAGTGTCGGAGCCCAGAATCTTTGGGCTGCGCCCCTCAATTCCCCCCGCGATGCGGATAATCAGGCGCGCACGCCCTATATCCAGTATCGCCAGGACCTGTAGCCAGGTTCCCAAAGTGTCATAAGGGCGTTCACCCCCGCTTCACAGCATCCTCTGCCGTGTTTCGCAAGTGCCGCGATGCTGCGTCGCGGAATATATCTTTTCGCTCTAATTCCTTGAATTTCAGGCGAATTTCGCTGATGTTAAGCGCGCGCTCAGGGATTCCCATAGCGTAAGAATCTTGTTAGTATCGTCAACTGCCGAGGGTTTTGGTGGACCGTTTTGGTCGTTCCCAGGGAATGGGAGAGCACATGTCCCGAGCTGTGACAACTCTGACGTTGGAG